>NZ_DJTK01000083.1:59313-76963 GCF_002438225.1 Pseudomonas sp. UBA6310
CGCACATCCTGCTCCTCGAGACCGACTTCCTCGGTCAACTCGCGATAAAGCGCTTCTTCGGGGGTTTCGCGGTCGTTGATACCGCCTTGAGGGAACTGCCAGGAATCCTGATTGATGCGACGCGCCCAGAGCACCTGCCCGACATCATTAGTCAGGATGATGCCGACATTGGGGCGGAAACCATCAGGATCGATCACGGCGAACAACCTCGTAAACGCATGTTTCGGCATTGTTCCATAAAAGGGCACGCGGCCGAAAGGCGGCTGGCGCCTGCGCGCGGAGATTGGCCGAAATCGCCGTCGCGGCGTGTCGCTAATGCCGGCGTACCTGCAGCGCGCGGGGCTTTTTCGCTATGCTGCGGGCTTTTCGCCAAGAGAGGTTCACCGTGCGCCTGGCCCTATTCGATCTCGACAACACCCTCTTGGGCGGCGACAGCGACCACGCCTGGGGCGACTGGCTGTGCGCCCGCGGCATCCTCGACGGCGTCGCCTACAAGGCGCGCAACGACGCCTTCTACCAGGACTACCTGGCCGGCAAGCTGGACATCCAGGCGTACCTCAACTTCAGCCTGGAAATCCTCGGCCGCAGCGAGATGCGGCAACTGGCCGACTGGCACCTGGAATTCATGAAGGAGTGCATCGAGCCGATCATCCTGCCCAAGGGCGAGGCGCTGCTCGCCGAGCACCGCGCGGCCGGCGACAAGCTACTGATCATCACCGCCACCAACCGCTTCGTCACCCAGCCCATCGCCGCGCGCCTGGGCGTGGAGACGCTGCTCGCCACCGAGTGCGAGATGGCCGACGGGCGCTACACCGGGCGCACCACCGACGTGCCCTGCTTCAAGGAAGGCAAGGTCACGCGGCTGAACCGCTGGCTCGCGGAGAACGGCCTGGACCTTTCCGACAGCGCCTTCTACAGCGACTCGATGAACGACCTGCCACTGCTCGAGCAGGTTACCCGCCCGGTCGCCGTCGACCCCGACCCGACCCTGCGCGCCGAGGCCGAGCGCCGCGGCTGGCCGGTCATCACGCTGCGCTAAGCGGCGCCGCGCCCCGGTTGCGCCACCACAATCCGGCCAGCACGGCGAGCATCAGCCCGCCGCCGCCGTACAGCCAGATGAAACCGCCGGGCAGCGCCACCAGCAGGAACGCCAGCACCGGCCCCAGCGCGGCGCCCAGATCCTGGGCCACGGAGTAGCGCGTCATCGCCCGCACCACGTCGCCGCGCCGGGCGGCATCCGCCGCCAGCGCATCGTTGAGCGTGGTCAGCGCGGTGCACAGCAGCATCACCAGCAGGCAGGTCGGCAGCCACAGGCCCAACGGCAACCCGCTGCCGAGTCCGGCGAACCCCAGCGCGCCCAGCACCAGCGTGCCGATCAACAGCGGCAGGCGGCCGCGCGCACCGTCGCTCCAGTGACCGATGCGGCCACCCAGCCAGGTTTCCCAGCTCCAGCGCGCCGCCTGCAGCAGCCCGGACAGCGCGGTGACGCTGAGCAACAGGCCGAACAGGTCGATGCGGGCGCCGTAGTAATGCTCGATCAGGGCGCTGAGCGTCGCGGCAAGCACGCCCTGTATCAGCAGCGCGATGCAGAAGCCACTGAGCACCACGCGGTTCCAGAAGCGTCCGAGCAGCGGCTCGCCCTGCGCCACCGCCGCGGCAGCGGACGTCGCCTGCTCGTGGCCTGGCGGCAGCCGGAAGCCCATCAGCAACAGCGGGATGCCGAGCAGCGAGGCGATGCCGAAACCGGCGGCCAGCGCCGGCAATCCGTAGCGCGGCACCAGCAACCCGCCGATCAGCATGCCGCCGAGGCTGCCGAGCCGGTACAGCCCGTTGTACAGCCCCATCGCCCGCCCGCGACCGCCCTCGGCCGCGCTGTAGACCACCGTCGACATGCCGCCGATGCGGAAAAACGACCAGGCCACGCCCCACAGCGCCCGCAGCGCCAGCCAGGCGACGAAGCTGCTGGCCAGCGCGTAGCCGAGCGTGGTGATGACGCCGAGAACAACCGCCAGCAGCAGCCCGGTCTTCAGCGAGATGCGCCGGTACAGCGCGCCGATCAGCGGGTTGAACGGCAGGCGCACCAGCCGGTTCACCGACAGCAGCACGCCGACCTGCCAGAGCGAATCCAGCCCCGCCTCGCGCCAGTAGATCGGCAGGGCGATATAGAGCATCGAGTCGCCGGTCAGACAGAGGGCGGTCACCAGCGCCACGACGACGACGGCGGAGGGGGCTTTTCTGGCTGCCTGCGTCATCAGAAGCCCTTGTTCACCATGAGATGGAAGATGATCAGAAAAGCCGCGAACGCCGGCCAGCCGAGGAAGAACCACAGGCGCATGTAGCGCGCGGCGACCGGCGCGATGGGCGTGCCGTCGCGCAGCGCGTCCTCGGCGAGGCGATGGATGCGGATCTGCAGCCAGACCACCGGAAGCCAGCAGGCGCCGGCGAACACGTAGAGCCCCAGGCTCCAGAGCAGCCACGGCTGGGTGATATCGAAGCCGGCCAGGTGCGCCAGACCCAGCCCGGAAAGCGGCTGGAACACCGCCGCGGTGGCGGTGAACACCCAGTCGGCGAAGACCAGGTGGCGGAAGGTCACCGCGATCACCTCGACGCGGCCGCTGAGCCAGGCGCGCAGGCTGTAGTAGGCCGAACCCAGGCCGGTGCCGAAGAGGACCGTGGACGAGAGGATGTGCAGCGTCTTGAGGGTCAGGTAGAAGCTCATCGGCGCATTTGTCCAGCTCCAGGCTCGGTCCACAACAGCCAGAGCGTGGCGACCATGAGGACCAGATTCTTGCCCAGCGCAGCGAACGGATCGAACCAGTAGTACGGCAGGATCGCCGTGAGGATCAGGCTGTAGCCGAGCATCAGCGCCAGCTGCGCGCGCAGGGCCGGCTTGCGCCAGCGACGGCTGAGCAGACCGAGGCCGAGCAGCGCGTCGCAGACAGCACCGACGCGAACCACCCAGGCCGCGCCCTCGCCGCGCACGCCGGCCTCGGCGAGGATGCTCAGGCCCCAGTTGAAGCCCGGCCCGAGGCAGACGTAGGCGGTGCCCAGCCAGACCAGCAGCAGGGTCGCCAGCAGCAACGGGCGCAGGGCATCGCTGGCGGTGCTGCGGGCGTCCGGCCACTCGTGCAGGCGCGCGCGCAGGGGCGCCACGCGGTAGCCGCAGGCATCCTGCAGCGGCTCGCCGGAGGCGATGTTGTCGCGCCGCGCCAGCGTGCGCGTCTGCGAATTCAGCGCGCGCCAGCCGAAGGTGTCGCCGAGGAAGGCGCCGATCGCCGCCAGCCAGCCCGGCAGCGCGAAGGTCAATGCGCGCCCGCGGCCCTGCTGGCAACGCAGCAGCTGGACGATCTCGGCCTGGGTCATCGGCTCGCCGCCCACCACCGGAAGCACGCAGGATTCCTCCGGCCAGTGGCGCAGCAGCGCCAGCACGGCGCCTACCAGATCGTCGATGTGCAACGGCTGCAGCTGCGCGCGGGTATCCAGCAGCGGCGCCAGCGGCCACACCGACAGGCGCCCGAGCCAGGCGCTGCTGGCGCTGCCCTGGCCGAGTACCAGCGACGGGCGCAGCACCACGGCCGGCACGCCGAGTTCGAGCAGGTGGTCGTCGGCGATGGCCTTGCTGGCGAGAAAGGGCACGTCGCGCTGGCTGCCGGCACCTAGCGCGGAAATGTGGATGACCTTCACCGGCCATTGCGCGGCGAGGTCGAAGAGCGCGCGGGTGCCGCGGTGCTGCACGCGGTCGAGGTGTTCGGCGTCGGTATCGAGCAGCCCGGCAGCGTTGATCAGCAGCTCGACCTGCTCCGGCCAGGCGAACGCCGTGGGGTCGTCCGCCAGCGTGGCGAGGTCCAGCGCGCGCCAGCTGACGCCCGGCAGCTCGGCGCCTCGTCCCGAGCGCGAGGTGGCGACCACTTCATGGCCGCCCGCCTGCAAGGCTGTCAGCAGGTGACGGCCGATGAAACCGCCCGCGCCCACCAACAGGATGCGCATCGGTCAGCCGAGGAACAGTTTGTAGGCGGGGTTCTCGGTCTCGTCCCAGTAGGGATAGCCGATGGCTTCCAGCGCGGCCGGCACCTGGTGACGCTCCTCCGGCGGCACCTGCAGCGCGGCCAGCACGCGACCGTCGGCGGCGCCATGGTTGCGGTAATGGAACATCGAGATGTTCCAGCGCCCGCCGAGCTTGTTGAGGAAGTTGAACAGCGCGCCCGGCCGCTCGGGGAACTCGAAGCGCAGCACCATCTCGTCGTCGACCTGCGCGCTGTGGCCGCCGACCATGTGGCGGATGTGCAGCTTGGCCAGCTCGTTGTCGGTCAGGTCGAGCACCGGGAAACCCTGGCCACGGAGGTTTTCCACCAGCGCCGCGCGCGGGTCGTGCTCCGGTTGGGTCTGCACGCCGACGAATATCTGCGCCTCGCGCTCGCTGTGGTAGCGGTAGTTGAATTCGGTGATCTGGCGCTTGCCGATCGCCTCGCAGAAGGCCTTGAAGCTGCCGGGCTGCTCGGGGATGGTCACGGCGATGATCGCCTCGCGCTTCTCGCCCAGCTCGGCGCGTTCGGCGACGTGGCGCAGGCGGTCGAAGTTGACGTTGGCGCCGGAGTCGATCGCCACCAGTGTCTGCCCGCGCACGCCGTCGCGCTCGACGTACTTCTTGATTCCGGCCACGCCCAGCGCGCCGGCCGGCTCGGTGATCGAGCGGGTGTCGTCGTAGATATCCTTGATCGCCGCGCAGATTTCGTCGGTGCTGACGGTGATCACTTCGTCGACGTAATGCCGGCAGATCTCGAAGTTGTGCAGGCCGATCTGCGCCACGGCGACACCGTCGGCGAACAGCCCGACCTGCGGCAGCACCACGCGCTCGCCGGCGGCCAGCGCCTGCTGCAGGCAATTGGAATCGTCCGGCTCGACGCCGATGACCTTGGTCTGCGGGCGCAGGTACTTGATGTACGCGGCGATCCCGGAAATCAGGCCGCCACCGCCGACCGGAACGAACACCGCATCCAGCGGGCCCTGGTGCTGGCGGAGGATTTCCATCGCCACGGTGCCCTGACCGGCGATCACGTGCGGGTCGTCGTAGGGGTGGATGTAGACGTAGCCCTTTTCCTCGACCAGTTTCAGCGAATGCGCCAGCGCCTCGGGGAACGCGTCGCCGTGCAGCACCACCTTGCCGCCGCGGGCGCGCACGCCCTGCACCTTCAGCTCGGGCGTGGTGCGCGGCATGACGATGGTCGCCTCGATGCCCAGCTCGCGGGCGGCCAGCGCCAGGCCCTGCGCATGGTTGCCAGCGGAAGCGGTGACCACGCCGTGCGCCAGCTCCTCGGCGGACAGCTGCGCCAGCTTGTTGTAGGCGCCACGCACCTTGAAGGAATACACCGGCTGCAGGTCTTCGCGCTTGAGCAGAATCGGGTTGCCCAGGCGCTCACTGAGCTGCCGGGCGGGCTGCAGCGGGGTTTCCACGGCGACGTCGTAGACGCGCGAGCTGAGGATCTTCTTGACGTACTGTTCGAGCATCACGGCTTCACTGGCGGGCACTTCGGGGACCCGGAAGTCTACTCCAGCCGTTCCGCCACGGACCACAACGAATGCGCGGTTTTGGCGGTTCGCACGGCTATAATGGCGTCTTTTGAAAGCCCCAGCGGCGCGGAAACGGACATGACCCAGGACCAACTCAAGCAGGCGGTGGCCCAGGCCGCGGTCGACTTCATCCTCCCCAAACTCGACGCCAAGAGCATCGTCGGCGTCGGCACCGGCTCCACCGCCAACTGCTTCATCGACGCGCTGGCCCGGCACAAGATGGAATTCGACGGCGCCGTGGCCAGCTCCGAAGCCACCGCCGCGCGCCTCAAGGGCCACGGGATTCCGGTCTACGAGCTGAACACGGTCAGCGACCTTGAGTTCTACGTCGACGGCGCCGACGAAGCCAACGACCGCCTGGAGCTGATCAAGGGCGGCGGCGCCGCGCTGACCCGCGAGAAGATCGTCGCCGCGGTGGCCCGCACCTTCATCTGCATCGCCGATGGCAGCAAACGCGTGCCGCTGCTCGGCGGCTTCCCGCTGCCCGTGGAAGTGATCCCCATGGCGCGCAGCCACGTCGCCCGGCAGATCGTCAAACTCGGCGGCGACCCGGTGTACCGCGACGGTGTGCTGACCGACAACGGCAACATCATCCTCGACGTGCACAACCTGCGCATCGACAGCCCTATGGCGCTCGAGGAAGACCTCAACAACATCGTCGGCGTGGTCACCAACGGGCTGTTCGCCGCGCGCCCCGCCGACCTGCTGCTGCTCGGCACCGCCGACGGCGTGCGAACGCTGACCCGCTGAGGGCGGCTCACCCACCCAGCCGTCTCTGCCGCCAAGCGAAGCGCACCTGCCCGGTGCGCTTTTTTTATGCCCTTGGAACGGGCCTCACAGCCCAATGTAAAGAGCCTGATACAAACGTGTACAAAGGCGACTCATTCGGACAGCCAGGCGCCAACCTGACGTTCGTGCCAGGTTGAGGCGCACATCCTGCAAACGGCCCAGCGCCAAAAAACAAACCGCAGGAGCGTCTCGTGTCAAAGCTTTCGATTCTGAGCCTGGCCCTCGCCAGTGCCCTGCTGCCCAACTGGGCAGCCGCATACGAGTACGGCGAGCATGCCGCCACTACACTCGACACCCTGATCAACGACTATCCGGGTCGCTATCGGGGCACCGCGAACTTCGCCGGCGCCGCCGACTGGATGGCGGCACAGATGGGCAACAGCTACACCCTGAGCCGGCAGAATTTCACCTGGTCCAACGGCACCCGCGCGTCGCAGAACGTCATCGCCTCCGCCGCCGGCACCACCGACCGATACGTGGTCATCGGCGCCCACTTCGATACCTACTACGGCCGCCCCACCCTGCAGGGCGTGGATGACAACGGTTCCGGCGCCGCGGTGCTCACCGAGATCGCGCGCAACCTCGGTGGCCTGAAGATGGAGAACGGCGTGCAGATCGTCGGCTTCGGCGCCGAGGAAGAAGGCCTGCGCGGCTCGGCCGCCTACGTCGCCTCGCTGGACGCCACCCAGCGCGCCAACATGCTCGGCATGATCAACCTCGACAGCCTGATCACCGGCGACATGATGTACGCCCACGCCGGCATCAACAGCGCAGAGAACCCCGCGCTGGCCGCCTGGCGCGAACAGACCTTTCGCATCGCGAAGGAGCTGAACATCGAGTTGCACAGCAACCCCGGTCTCAACGACGAATATCCAGTTGGCACGGGCTGCTGCAGCGATGGCGAATCCTTCGAGAACCTCGGCGTGCCGATCCTCTACATCGAGGCGACCAACTGGGACATCGGCGACCTGGACGGCTACGAGCAGACCACCAACCCGGCGATTCCCGGTGGCGCGACCTGGCACAACCCGGCGCTGGACAACGAGGAAGTGCTGACCGACGCCTTCGGCGCCGAGCGCATCGAGCAGCGCCTGCGCGACTACTCGCGCCTGCTAAGCCGCCTGGTACTGGAACTGACCAACGCCGACCTGCTGGCCTCCACCGCATCCGGCGGTGCCGTCGCGCGCAACATGCAGGACAACCTGCAGCGCCAGCACCAGACCCTCAGCCGCCTGCACGAACGCCGCTGGCTGACACTGCAGAGCATGAGTCGTGAAACCGGCAGCTTCGACGGCGAGATCGGTGCCGACGGCGAAATCTCCCCCGACCAGGGCTTCGACAAGGCTCCCAACCCGGAGGCTCGTCGCTTCGGCCTGTACATGCTCGGCGACTATCAGCTCAGCGACAGCCTTAACCTGGGTGCCAGCCTGAGCTACCAGAACGGTCGCGACGAACTGGAACATCGCGGCAAGCTGGACAACGACACCTGGCTGGCCGGCGTCTACGCCCTGCTCAACGACGGCGGCCCGGCCTGGCTGGCCGGCGACCTCAGCCTGGGTCACGCCAGCTTCGACAGTGATCGCCACCTGCAGATCCAGAGTGACGGCGGCCCGGTGCTCCTCGACCAGGAACTCAGCGGCGACACCAGCGCGCTGTTCTGGAGCGCCCGCGTCGAAGGCGGCTACGACTTCAGCTTCGGCGAACTGCGCAGCGGCCCCTTCGCCGGCCTGGACTACAGCCACTACCGCATCGACAGCTTCAACGAACGCGAAGACCTGCGCACCGCGCTCGGCTACGAGGATCAGACCTTCGACTCGCTGGAAGCCAGCCTCGGCTGGCGCCTGCGCGGCAACCTGGCACTGGGCAACGGCATGCAGTTGCAGCCCTACGGCAGCGTGGCACTGGTCAAGGAACTGGGTGACGGTCGCCTCGAAGACATCGACCTGGTCAGCCGTGGCGATCGCCAGGTGCGGGTCGCCGAACTCGGCAGCGTGGACACCCGCTTCGGCCGCGCCCGACTGGGCAGCCGCCTGCTGATCAACCCGATGTTCGCCGTGTTCGCCGAAGCGAACAGCCGCTTCGGCCACAGCGAAGGCAGCCAGACCGGCTACTCGCTGGGGGTCAGCCTGCAGTTCTGACGCAAGGCGCCACGCCGCAATGGCGTGGCGCTCACCCGGCGGGTTTCCCGAACGTGTAGAAGGAAGCCGATCACCCGCCTCCCGGAAACGACGGTTCTGCCGAGGCCCAAACAGCCGGCGGAGTGGCTCGCCAATCCTGTGCACATCCTGCTCGGTCTGCCTGCGGTTGGAGCCCGATGGATTGCCACCCGTCCTGGCATGCGACACTCTTGCGCGCCGTGCGGTATTCCAGGAGAACCCGATGAGGATGCAAATCGACACCCGCCAGGGCACCTTGTGCATCGAGGAGGAGGATGGAGCCGAGCGAATCGAGCCGCTGTACTCTGCCGAAGCCTTTCGCCTTGTTTCCAGCGTCTGGCTGAAGCAGGAGTGGAACCGCCTGCACTGGCAGTCCTTCTCCTGGTTCGGCCTGCCGATCCACCAGTTCCCCGACGACCTGTTGCGCCTACAGGAAGTGGTGGTCGCGGTGAAGCCGGAGGTAATCGTCGAGACCGGTATCTGTCAGGGCGGCAGCGTGCTGTTCTTCGCCACGCTGTGCCGTCTGCTGGGCAAAGGCCGGGTCATCTCGGTGGATATCCACATTCCCGCCGGGCTACGCGAGCACATCGAAAACGGCCCGTTCGCCGACCTGGTCACCCTGATCGAAGGCGACTCCAGCAACCCGGAAATCGTCGAGAGGGTGCATGCGCTGGCGGGCAAGCCGCAGAGTGCTTTCGTCTTTCTCGACAGCGACCATTCGAAGGCACACGTAAGGCGTGAACTGGAAGCCTATAGCGACCTGGTGGCGCCGGGCTCTTACATCGTCGCGGCGGACGGGGTGATGGAAAGCCTTTTCGATACGCCGCTGGGTCAGCCGGAATGGGACCTGGACAACCCCGCCGCTGCCGCGAGGGAGTTCGTTGTCGCGCATCCGGCATTCGAGATTCGCCGCCCACGGGCGCTGCATGGCGAAGAGCACGTCGTCGAAGCGCTCACCTACTGGCCGGATGCCTGGCTGTATCGGAAAGCCCCCTGAGCGGGACCTCCACAGCGCGATTCGGAGGGAGCCTGCAGAGGACCGACGCAGTGAAAGAACGGTGACGCGCTGACGCGGGACACTGGCCTTCGGTTACCTGGCGGGTTTCTCGAACTTGTAGAAGAGGTTCGGCTCGCTGACCACGTACAACGCGCCCTCGTCGTCCATCGCTAGCCCCTCGGCTTGCGGGACGCTGTTCGCCAGACCGCTCTGGCCGGCGCGCAGCGACAGGCTGCTGATCGGCCGGCCCTCCACGTCCAGCTCCAGGATCATCCGCGACTCGTCGGAGAGCACCAGCAGATGGCCGCTCTGGCGGTCGTACTCGAGACTGGAAAGGTCGCGCACGAATAGCCTGGCATCGCGCTTGCGATCCTCCAGTACGTGCACCGAGATCGACTCCGGCGACGTGCCGTAGGGGAACCCGCGGACCTCGTAGATCCGCACCGGATCGCGCTCCTTGGCGACGAACAGACGCTTGCCCGCGGTATCGTAGCCGAGCCCCTCAAAGCCTTTGTTGCCGTTTGTGCCGATCCCCAAGGAGAGCTTCTGCGCCGAGCTCGCGTCGACCGAGCGGGTGTCCTCGTCCAGTTGCACGCGCACCAGTTGCTGGCGGCGCTCGTCGGCGATCACGTAGACGTTGGGTTCGATGTACTCGACCGCCTCGGGGTCCTTGAAACCCACCAGCTCGACGCTGCGCAGCAGGCGCCCGTCCAGCGACAGCTCGACCAGACGCTGATGCTTGTTGGTCACCGAGAACAGCGTCTTGCGGTCCGGGTCGTAGGTCAGCGCCGAGAGGTCCTCGTCGAGGCCTTCGATCGGCTGGCCGTCCAGCGTCACCCGGTAATCGGGCAGCCATACCGAGCGCGCTTCCCACGCATCGGCGTGGCGCCATTCCTGGAGCGCGAACCAGCCGCGCTCGAACAGGCGGAAGTACTGTCCGCTGAGCACCAGCAGGACGGCCAGCGAGGCGGCCAGGAGTATTTTCGGATTCAGGGCGACACGCATCGAAACTACTACTCGGAAGGGGAAGGTGGCGCAGGGATATCAGGCGGAGCTTACGCCGAGCTGAACGCCCGGCAGGATGCCCGGCAGGATGCCCGATGAGGCTTTCGCCAAGCCGTCGAAAGCCCGTCGGATCATCGCCCTCGGTGGCCCGCCGCGCGGCGGGCCGCCGGACGTCAAAGCACCTGGCTGTCGAAGCTCGAACGGCCGACCAGTTCCAGCTTCAGGGTGCTGCCCGAGGCGAGCGGACCGACGCCCACCGGCGTACCGGTGGAGATCACGTCGCCCGGTTGCAGGCTGAAGTGGCTGGCGATGTGCTGGATCAGCGGCAGGATCGGGTTGAGCATGTCGCGACTGTTGCCGTCCTGGCGCACTTCGCCGTCGATCACCAGGCGGATGCCGATGTCGCCCAGGTCGCTGATCGAATCGCCCGGAACGAACGGCGCGAGGACGAAGGCGCCGTCGAACGACTTGGCCAGCTCCCACGGGTAGCCCTTCTCCTTCAGCTTGGCCTGCACGTCGCGCAGGGTCAGGTCGAGGGCCGGGGCGAAACCGGAGATGGCGTCGATGACTTCCTCTTCGCTCGGCGTGCGCGACAGCGGCTTGCCGATCAGCACGGCGATTTCCGCCTCGTAGTGCACCGAACCGCGATCCTGGGGAATGCTGAAGCCGCCGGCGATCGGCACCACGCAACTGCCCGGCTTGATGAACAGCAGCGGTTCAGTCGGCACGGCGTTGTTGAGTTCCTTGGCATGCTCGGCGTAGTTGCGACCGATGCAGACCACTTTGCCCATGGGGAAGTGGATATGGGTGCCGTCGACATATTGATGCTGGTAACTCATGGGGCGACTCCTTGGGCAGGGGTGGAAGGGAAAACCGTTGGGGTTTCAGACCGCAGGCCGGGCCAGCGCCCGCCTGCGTAACTGCATGAAGCGCATCCCCGCGCCCGCGGCGCTCAGACGAAGATCTTGCCAGGGTTCATGATGCCGTTCGGGTCGAACGCGGCCTTGATGGCCCTCATGTAGGCTATTTCAGCCGGTGAGCGGCTGTAGGTCAGATAATCGCGCTTGGTCATGCCGACGCCGTGCTCGGCGGAGATCGACCCGTTGTACTTCTGCACCGTCTCGAACACCCACTTGTTCACCGCGGCGCACTTGCCGAAGAACTCGTCCT
Organism: Pseudomonas sp. UBA6310; assembly: GCF_002438225.1. NCBI lineage: Bacteria > Pseudomonadati > Pseudomonadota > Gammaproteobacteria > Pseudomonadales > Pseudomonadaceae > Pseudomonas > Pseudomonas sp. UBA6310. Next base: position 70,999 of record NZ_DJTK01000083.1, read on the forward strand.
TGCTGAGATTGGCCGGCTTGAGGATGTTCAGATGCAGGTTGCCGTCGCCGATGTGTCCGTACCAGAGCACTTCGAAATCCGGATAGTTGGTGCTGACGATGGCATCGATGTCGGCCAGGAAAGCCGGCACTTTCGAGACGGTGACCGAGATATCGTTCTTGTACGGGGTGAAGGGCGCGATGGTTTCCGAGATGTCCTCGCGCAGCCGCCAAAGGTTGCGCAGCTGGGTTTCGCTCTGGCTCATCACGCCATCGACCACCCAGCCCTGTTCGACGCAGTGCTCGAAGGTGGCCAGCGCCTCGTCGGCGCGCTGTTCGGTGATGGCCTCGAACTCGAGCAGCGCATAGAAGGCGCAGCGGGTCTCGAACGGCGCCGGGATGTCGCCACGCTCGAGAATCTTGCCCAGCGCGTTGTCGGCGAAGAACTCGAAGGCGGTCAGGTCCATCTTGCTCTGGAAGGCGTGCAGCACCGGCATGATCGACTCGAAGTCCGGCGTGCCGAGGACCATCGCGGTGAGGTTGGTCGGCTGGCGCTCCAGGCGCATGGTGGCCTCGACGACGAAGCCCAGCGTGCCTTCGGCGCCGATGAACAGGTGGCGCAGGTCGTAACCGGTGGCGTTCTTCGCCAGGTCCTTGTTCAGCTCCAGCAACTCGCCCTCGCCGGTGACGACCTTCAGGCCGACCACCCAGTTGCGGGTCATGCCATAGCGGATCACCTTGATCCCGCCGGCGTTGGTGCCGATGTTGCCGCCGATCTGGCTGGAGCCGGCCGAGGCGAAGTCCACCGGGTAGTACAGGCCGTTTTCCTCGGCGAAGTTCTGCAGCTGTTCGGTGATCACGCCGGGCTGGCAGACCACCGAGCGGTCGGTGGCGTTGAAGTCGAGGATGCGGTTCATGTAATCGAACGCCACCACCACCTCGCCATGCGCGGCGACGGCGGCGGCCGACAGCCCGGTGCGGCCGCCCGAGGGCACCAGCGCGACGCGATGCTGGTTGGCCCAGCGCACGATGGCCTGCACTTCCTCGACGGTCTTCGGAAAGACAATGGCGGACGGCGCCGGCGCGTAGTGCTTGGTCCAGTCCTTGCCGTAGGTGTCCAGCGACGCGCTGTCGGTCAGCACCTTGCCGGGCTCGACCAGGGTTTTCAGCGCTTCGATCAGGGCGGGGTCGATCAGGGCAGCATCGGTCATCAGTGCAACTCTCGTGTCGTTCATGCGCCACCTGAGAAGCTTTCAGGTCGCAGCCAAGCCAGAAAAAAGGAGATCATGTTAGCATGCACTCCCCGTGGATCGCGCCTCCCAGGCGATTCCGGGCGGTTTCACACGAGCAGCCCCGGGCTGCCGTCTCCTGCCACTTTTGCCGGATTACCGGCTCCGGGACAACAGGTTCAAGCAGATGAGCAAGACCTCCCTCGACAAGAGCAAGATCAAGTTCCTTCTTCTCGAAGGCGTCCACCAGAATGCCGTGGATACCCTGAAGGCGGCTGGTTACAGCAACATCGAATTCATCAAGACGGCGCTCTCCGGCGACGAGCTGAAGAACAAGATCGCTGACGCCCACTTCATCGGCATCCGCTCGCGCACCCAGTTGACCGAAGAAGTCTTCGACTGCGCGAAGAAACTGGTGGCGGTCGGCTGCTTCTGCATCGGCACCAACCAAGTCGACCTGAGCGCGGCCCGCGAGCGCGGTATCGCGGTGTTCAACGCGCCCTACTCGAATACCCGCTCGGTGGCCGAACTGGTGCTCGCCGAAGCCATCCTGCTGCTGCGCGGCATCCCCGAGAAGAACGCTTCCTGCCACCGTGGCGGCTGGATCAAGAGCGCGGCGAACTCCTTCGAGATTCGTGGCAAGAAGCTCGGCATCGTCGGCTACGGCTCGATCGGCACCCAGCTCTCGGTCCTCGCCGAAGCGCTGGGCATGCAGGTCAGCTTCTACGACGTGGTGACCAAGCTGCCGCTGGGCAACGCCACCCAGGTCAGCAACCTGCACGACCTGCTCGGCCAGAGTGACATCGTCACCCTGCACGTGCCGGAACTGCCGTCCACCCAGTGGATGATCGGCGAGCGCGAGATCCGTGCGATCAAGAAGGGCGGCATCCTGATCAACGCCGCCCGCGGCACCGTGGTCAAACTCGACGCGCTGGCCGAAGCGATCAAGGACGAGCACCTGATCGGCGCGGCCATCGACGTGTTCCCGGTGGAGCCCAAGTCCAACGACGACATCTTCGAAAGCCCGCTGCGCGGCCTGGATCGCGTGATCCTGACCCCGCACATCGGCGGTTCCACCGCCGAGGCGCAGGCCAACATCGGCCTGGAAGTCGCCGAGAAGCTGGTCAAGTACAGCGACAACGGCACCTCGGTGTCCTCGGTCAACTTCCCCGAAGTCGCCCTGCCGGCGCACCCGGGCAAGCACCGCCTGCTGCATATCCATCAGAACATTCCGGGCGTGATGAGCGAGATCAACAAGGTCTTCGCCGACAACGGCATCAACATTTCCGGTCAGTTCCTGCAGACCAACGACAAGGTCGGCTACGTGGTCATCGACGTCGATGCCACCTATTCCGACCTGGCGCTGGAGAAGCTGCACCAGATCAACGGCACCATCCGTACCCGCGTGCTGTTCTAAGCGCGGCGCGGCAATGAAAAGGGAGGCCTCGGCCTCCCTTTTTCATGCGGGCGAAAGCGTCAGCCGCGCCCTTCCAGCTCCGCCAGCGCCTGCGCCACCTCGGCGAACTGCCCCTCGTGGAACACCCGCACACCGGCCTGGCGCAGCAGCGCGGCGGTCACGCCTTCGCCCTCGACCAGGGTGCCGGAGAAGCTGCCGTCGTAGTTCTGCAGGTTGCCGCAGGAGGGGCTGCGCGCCTTCAGCACGGCCAGGCGGATGCCGTGCTGGCGAACCAGGGCCAAGGCGACCTCGGCGCCACGGACGAAGGCCGCGGTGACGTCAGTGCCGTCGACGGTGAGCACCGACAGACGCCCGTCGAGCACCTCGGCGCCCTGCCCTCTGGGGATTTCCGCCGGCGGGCGCGGCGTCGGCAGGCCCCCGGCGACTTCCGGGCAGACGGCAACCACGCGGCCCTCGGCCTGCCACTGCTGCAACGGTGAGAACGGCCCATGGGCGCCGCCGTCATAGCGCACGCGCTGGCCGAGCAGGCAGCGGCTGACGAGCAGTTTTTCCATGGAATCAGAGGACGTTGTCGCTGCGCCGGCGGAACCAGCCGGTCAACGACAGGCGATCACGGCTGGCCGGCAGCACTTCGTGGGCGAACTCCGCGGAGACGAAGCAGGCCAGGGTGCCGGCCTCGGGCAGCACGTCGAGGCTGCGCGACTCGTCCAGGTAAAGGCGCAGTGCGCCGCCCTGCTCCGGCAGCCAGTCCGGATTGAGGTAGAACACCACGGTGATTGTGCGCAGGTCGTCGTCGCGGAAGCGATCGAAATGGCGCAGGTAGTAGGCGCCGGGCGCGTAGAAGGCGAAGTGGCATTCCAGTTCCTCGAGGCCGAGAAACAGCTGGCGATTGAGCGCCTGGCGCAGCGCCTCCATGGCCTCCAAGAACTGCTCGCAGGCAGCCGACTGCCCGCCCTCGATCCACAGAATCCGGTCGCCCCGAATGCCCTCGACGATCGCCTGCCCGGCGGCCCGGCCGATCGCCGCCGGGGCCAGTTCCCCTGCGGCCGCGCGGGAACGGCACTCTTGCGCCAGTTCGGCGGTCAGAGACTGCGGGAGAAAGGCAGGCTGCTGCGACCAACCCTGCACGGCAAGGTCATCGATCAGGGCTTGCAACGACGGTAGGTTCGGGGGGGTCGACATGCGCGGCATTCTAGCAGGCCGGATCGACGCGCAACCGTCGCAGATCATCTCCCGCGCGCTCGACAATGCCGGCCACCGGCCCCGACAATACGTCCCCTGCCCACAGGAGCTTCCATGCGCGTATTTCTCAGCCTGATTCTCGTCTTCCTCAGCCTCGGCGCCCGCGCCGATGCGTACAGCGACCTTTACCAGGCCGCCGGCTGGCCGCAGCAACGCGCGCATTTCAGCGATGCCCTGGGCGCCGCCCAGCAGCGCTACCGCAGCACCCTGCCGCCGGCGGTCTACCAGACGCTGGTGGAGAACAGCAATCGGCGTTTCGCGCCGCAGGCGATGGACCAGCGGGCGATCGGCGCGCTGCGCGAAAACCTGCCCCAACCGCAACCCGCACTGGCGTTCTTCCAGGCGCCGCTGGGACGCAAGATCGTCGCCGCCGAGCAGCTCGCCACCCGCAGCGACCAGCTCGCCCGTCACGCCAACGGCCTGCCGCCGATCGAGGCCAGCGCCACCCGCCGGCTGCTGGTACGGCACCTGGCGCAGGCGATCCCGATTGGCGACGCCGCCGCGGAGGTCAGCCTGGCGCTGGCCGGCGTCGCGGCCGACAGCCTCAGCCAGATGATCCCCGGCCTGCTCGGCGGCGGTCAGGCGCAGGGCATGCTCGATGGCCAGCGGCAGCGGATGAAGCAGCAGATCGAGGGCAACATCGACAACACGCTGCTGCACGTCTACAGCGAACTGTCCGACCCGGAACTGGAGGAGTACGTCACCTTCGCCGAGTCGCCCGACGGCAAGCAGTATTACCAGGCCGCCCTGGCCGCCCTGCGCGCCGGTCTGGCGGCGAACGCGACAACCTCCCAGGGCATCTGATTCGCCCGCGCCGCACCGCCACGCGCAGTGCGGCAGGCGACGCCCGACTCAGCCTTCGAGACGCTGGCTGAGAAACTCGAAATAGCGCTCGCGCAGCGCTTCCCTCTCGTTGGCCAGATGATGCTTGGCGTCCGCCAGCATCAGCACCTGCGGCGTGGCGAACTTGTCTTCCAGCACTTCGAGGTTGTGCCGCCAGTCGACGGTCAGGTCGGCGTCGCCCTGGACGATCAGCGGGCTGCGCCGGCTGCGCGGCGCACCCTCGATCTTCGGCACCCAGCGTGACAGCGCGCCGACCCAGGCGGTGGGCAGAGTTCGCGGCTGCAGCGGGTCGAGGCGATGGACGAAGTCGATGAACTCCGCATCGCCGGAGTTGACGCTGAAGCGTCGCGGGATGGATTCGACGAAGGGCTTGAGCAGCCGATAGCTCAGCTGCGACCAGCCCCACGAACGCGGCCGCACCAGCGGCGCCAGGAGGATGGTTTCACCGAGCTGCGCCGCCGGCTCGCCGAGCAGCAGGTGATCGAGCAGGATCGCCCCGCCGGTGCTCTGCCCGCACAGGTGCCAGGGTTGCGGCAGATCCAGCGTCGCCGCTTCGGCGATCAGCCCCTGCAGCACGGTCTGGTACTCGGCGAAATCGCCGATGCTCGCACGCTCGCCGCTGGACAGCCCGTGGCCCGGCAGGTCGCAGGCGAGCACCGCGTAGTTCATTCGCAGCGCCCAGTCGATCACGTGGCGATAAAGCCCCATGTGATCGTAGTAGCCGTGCAGCAGCAGCAGGCTGGCGACCGGCTTGGGCGGCAACCAGGCCTGCACGACGATCTGGTAGTCGCCGGCCTGGAAGCAGCCCAGCCGGCTACGCACCTGCGGATGCCGCGCCACCGGGTCCAGCCCGTAGTAGTGGCGGTAGCCGAGCACCTGCGGCGCGTCCTCCTCGTCGGCGGACAGGCGCCTGAGCGCCAGGCGCAGGCTATCGGGCTGGAAGGGAGGCGACGACATGGATACTCCGGGGACTCGCTTGACGTTCGACATTCTACCCGCGCCGCCGGCATGGCAAGCTATGCCACCCTCGGAAACCGCCGTATGCCCATGTCGCCGCGCCGCAAAATCGTTCTCGCCACCCTCTTCGGCCTGATCTGGCTGATCGCCCTGCTGTTCGCCATCTGGTGGTACCAGGCGCGCTACATCCGCGCGTTCGACAACCGCACCACGCTGTTCGACGGCGGCAGCCTGCAACTGCCGGCGCGCCTCGCCGGGCCGGGGCCGGTGCGCCTGGTGCACTTCTGGGACCCGGCCTG
>NZ_DJTK01000083.1:77328-147510 GCF_002438225.1 Pseudomonas sp. UBA6310
TGCCCGGTTCGGAAGACCTTCCGGCGAGCCCGGCCGTGGGCATCTGGGATGTGGACGGGCGACTGGTCTATTTCGGCCCCTACAGCGAGGGTGCCAGCTGCACCTCGGGCAACAGCTTCATCGAGCCGGTGCTGGAGGCACTGGCCGAGGGCCGCACGGTGAGTGCCACCAACACCCTCGCCGTCGGCTGCTACTGTCCGTGGGACGATACGGCAGACTGATTGCCCGGTATTTGCACGGGAGGGCGCCACCCCACCGCCCCCCGCGCACGGCAGAATGCGCAACGGATCAGCCCATAACAACAAGGAACACCGATGAAACGCGTGCTCACGCTGCTCGTCCTGCTGCTCGCCGTCGTGGCCGGCGGCGGCGCCTGGTACTTCCACGGCAAACAACCGACGCGATCCGGCGAACGGCACCTGGCCGGCCTCGAAAAGCCCGTCGAGATCCGTTACGACGACCGCGGCGTGCCGCACATCCGCGCGCAGACCGAAGCCGACCTGTACCGCGCCCTCGGCTACGCCCACGCCCAGGACCGGCTGTTCCAGATGGAACTGATGCGCCGCCTGGCACGCGGCGAGCTGGCGGAAATCTTCGGCGCCAAGCTGGTCGATACCGACCGCCTGTTCCGCACCCTGCGCCTGGGCGAACATGCCGAGGCCTACGCCGCGCGCGTCGACCGCAACGGCAAGCCCTGGAAGGCGCTGGAGGCCTACCTGGCCGGCGTCAACCAGTTCCAGGACAGCCATCCGGCCCCGCTGGAGTTCGATCTGCTAGGCATCCGCAAACGGCCTTTCACCGCGGCAGACACCTTCGCCATCAACGGCTACACCGCGTACAGCTTCGCCGTATCCCTGCGCACCAATCCGCTGCTGACCTTCATCCGCGACCGGTTGGGCGCCGACTACCTGCGCGCCTTCGATATCGACTGGCAGCCGCAAGGCGCGCTCGCCGGGCCGGCCCTGGCCGCTGGCGACTGGAAGGATCTGGGCCGCATCGCCCAGCTGAGCGCGGACGGACTGGAAGATGCCGGTCTGCCGCAGTTCGAGGGCAGCAACGCCTGGGTGGTCTCCGGCGCGCGCACCGCCAGCGGCAAGGCGCTGCTGGCCGGCGATCCGCATATCCGCTTTTCCAATCCGGCGGTGTGGTACGAGGCGCACACGCAGATGCCGGGCAGCGAGTTGTACGGCCACTACCAGGCGCTGACGCCGTTCGCCATGCTCGGCCACAACGCCGGGCATGCCTGGAGCCTGACCATGTTCCAGAACGCCGACCTCGACCTGATCGCCGAAGAAGTCAACCCGGACGACCCCGAGCAGGTTCGCTACCAGGGCCGCTGGGTGACCATGGAAAAGACCGAGCAGACCATCCGGGTGAAGGACGCCGAGCCGGTCACGCTAACCCTGCGCCGTTCGCCGCACGGGCCGATCATCACCGACGCCCTGGGCAAGGCCGCCGGCAAGACGCCGATCGCCATGTGGTGGGCCTTCCTGGAAACCGAGAACCCGCTGATCGACGCCTTCTACGGCCTGCGCGACGCCGACAGCCTGGAACAGGCGCGCGCCGCCGCCGAGAAGATCCACGCGCCCGGCCTTAACCTGGTCTACGCCAACGCCCACGGCGACATCGCCTGGTGGGCGGCGGCGAAGCTGGTCAGGCGCCCCGAGGGAGTCAATCCGCTGTTCATCCTCGATGCGCGCCGCGGCGAAGCGGAGAAGCCCGGCTTCTACCCGTTCAGCGACAACCCGCAGGAAGAGAACCCGGCCCGCGGCTACATCGTCTCGGCCAACTTCCAGCCGGTCTCGCCGACCGGCATCGAGATTCCGGGCCACTACAACCTGCCCGACCGTGGCCGCGAGCTCGACCGTCAGTTGGCCGACGCCACGGTGAAATGGGACCGCGACAACAGCCAGGCGCTGCAACTGGAGGCGAAGACCGACTACTACGAACGCATCCTGCTACCGATCCTCGCCGACCTGCGCAGCCAGGTCGGCGACGGCGAAGACCGCGCCCTGCTCGAGCGTCTCGCCGCCTGGGACGGCGTACACGACCTCGACTCGGTGGAGGCCAGCCTGTTCAACCAGTTGCTCTACGAGATCGCCCGCGCCGCGATGGCCGATGAGCTGGGCGCGGACTATTTCGACACGCTGCTGAGCACCCGCGTCCTCGACCATGCGCTACCGCGGCTGGTGGCCGATGCCCGCTCGCCGTGGTGGGACGACCGCACCACGGGCGAGACGGAAAGCCGCGCCGTTATACTGGGCAAGGCCTGGCAGGCCACCCTCGCGCACCTGCGCGAACACTTCGGCAAGGACCCGCAGGGCTGGACCTGGGGCACGCTGCACCAGGTCACCCACGCCCATGCGCTGGGCCAGCAGAAACCGCTGGATCGCCTGTTCAACGTCGGCCCCTTCGCCGCGCCCGGCGGCCACGAGCTGCCCAACAACCTGTCCCAGCGCATCGGCCCGGCGCCCTGGCCGGTCACCTACGGCCCTTCGACGCGCCGCCTGGTGGATTTCGACGATCCGCTGCACAGCCTCGGCATCAACCCGGTCGGGCAGAGCGGCGTGCTCTTCGATCGCCACAACGCCGATCAGGCACGGGACTACATCGCCGGACGCTACCAGCCGATGCGCATGAGCGATGACGATGTCGCGGCGCACGCCGAGGGCACCCTGCACCTGCTGCCGGCGGACTAGACCCGATCGCCGCTACGGCGCAAACGAAAAAGCCAGGCTCGAAAGCCTGGCTTTTTCATGGCGTCGCGAAAGGCCGGTGGCGCCTTTCAGTGCCTCAGAGCGTATCGCCCGCGGCCGCCGGAACCGCGCTGGAGACCGCGTCAGGCGCGGCCGGAGCAGCGGGTTTCGCCGCGGCGGGCTTGGCCGCCGGCTTGGCGACGCGCTTGACGGCCGGACGTGCCGGCTTGGCGGAACTGGCGGCCTTCGCCGGAGCGGCGGGCGCCTTGCTGGCGGGCTTGACGGCCGTCTTCGCGCTCGCGGCGGGCTTGACGGCAGCCGAGGCCGCAGCGGGTTTGGCCGCCGCGGTTTTCGCCGCGGCCGGCTTCGCAGCGGGCTTGGCAGCGGCTCGGGTGCGCGGCTGGGCCGGCTTCGCCGCAGGCTTGACCACGCGGCTGACGGCCGGCTTGCTCGCGGTTTTCACCGCCGGCACGGCGGTGCGGGCATCGAGGGCCTTGTCCGCGGCTTCCTTCACCTTTTCGACGCCTTGCGCAAGCTTCAGGCTCTGCTGGGCATCCTTCTTCAGCTGGACGATGTAGACGCGCGTCTCGGCCTGACGGGATTCCAGCGCGGAGAGCAAGCCTTCCAGCTCGTCGATGACCTTGCGGGCCTTGGACTGCGCCTTGGCTTTGCCGGCCGCGGCGGCGAGCTGCAGCTTGCTGTGCGCGCCATGCAGTTTGTCCTGCGCCTTGCTGCGCTGCTTCTCCAGCTTGGCAAGCAGCTTCTCGGCATCCGCCTGCGCCTGGGTGCAGGCGTTGTCGAGGTGTTCCAGCAGGCTTTGGGAAAGTTGTTGCAACAGATGCAGCGGCGTGGGCACCGCTTTCTTGCTTTTTTTCGCCGACATGGAGGGCTCCTGGGCAATTTGACTGGCCCATAGTAGTCGTCCGAGCGAAGGCCCGCCAATGACAGGAATGTGACAGCGCCGTTACGGGAGTTCGAGAGCCTGCGAATGAGGCCCGGAGAAGATCAAGCGGCAGCGTCCCGCACCTGAAGCCGCCCGAGCCGGGCGGCTTCGTGCGACACGGGTCAGACCGCCGCGGCGGTCTGCTGGTGGGCGGTGTGGAGGACTTCGATGAGGCAGTCTTCGAGCTCGAAACGCTCGTGGAGTAGCTGACCCAGGTGTTTCAGTTCGTCCAGCAGGTCCTTGCTGGCGGCGCAATCGCCCGTGGCGCAGCGGTCGTTGAAGCGCAGCGCGACTTCGGTGATCGCCTCGATGCGCGGGAATATCCGCTTGGCCAGTTCCAGCCCTCGGCTCTCGTTGAACGCGCGCCCTTCGCCGAGCAGTTGTTCGTAGATTTCGAAATGCCCGGCCGACACGTAGTCGAGCAGCAATTCGCAGAAGGCCTGCAAGGCCTCGGGAGTAACGGCCAGGCCGTCCGGCTCGGCCTCGAAGGCGTAATAGGCGCTGATCAGCTGATGGCGCTCCTGCAGCCAGCGGTCGATCATCTGGTGTACGCCACCCCAGCGCTCCTGGGCGTTATGACAGCTCTCGAGCATGATGTCCTCGCTTCCCTTTATCGGTGTTTTCTGTACTTCGGCGCCGGACGTGGTGCTTGGTCGGCAGCGCATGCGCATGGGAAGAGACCCGGAAATGACGCCTTCCGGGCCGCGTGAAAAACCAGAGTATGCCCCAGGCCATGGACCATCAAGGTGCCCGGTCGGAAAAAATCGAACGGGATGTTTACCTCGATTCCTTCATCGCCGGGCAAGGCCCGCTCCCGTTCGGCGTTTCGCTTCCCGGCAGGACGTGCGCGCGGTGCGGGTTCGTCGCTCAGTCGCTACGTAGCAGCTGGAACAGCGCGAAGAGGATCAGCCCGGCGAACGCCAGCATGCTCCACTCCGGCAGGCTGAGGCCGAACAGCGTCCACTTCACTTCGGCGCAGTCGGCGGTCCCGTGCAGCACCAGGCGGATGATGTCCTGGAACGGCAGCGCCTCCATCATGTAGTCGAGGCTTGGCAGGCAGGCGGGCAGTTCGTCGGCGGGAATCTTCTGCAGCCAGACCTGGCGTCCGGCGACCGCGGCGCCGGCGACCGCGGCGATCAGCGCGAACACCGAGTACACCCGGCGACCGCGACGACGCGGGCCGTGGATGGCCGCGACCAGACAGACAAGCCCGAAAGCGATCACGCAGATGCGCTGGAGAATGCACAGTGGGCACGGCTCGAGACCGACCACATGCTCCAGATAAAGCGCGCCGGCCATGACGAGCACGCAGGCAACAAAGGCGAGCAGGAACAGCGAACGCGAACTGGCCAGGGAAGACATGAAGGCACCGATTGACGGGAAAGGCCGCTACGGTAGAGGAAAGCGCCCCGGCCTTTCAAGCCGCGGCGCCATCCGGCAGCCGGCGTGCTGCTCAGGAGGTCGCGGGCAACGCCGCAGGCAGGTTGCGCGGCAGCAGGCCGAGGCCTTCCTGGAACAGCTGGTTGCTGCGTTCGTGCTCGCCCAGGCGAGTGAACAACCGCGCCAGTTCGGCGCAGGTGCGCGGATCACGGGAGAAGCCGAGGCTTGCCTCGTAGTAGTCCCGCGCCTTGCCCCAGAGCGCGCTGTTCTGACTGATCCGCGCCAGCGCGCGCAGCAACAGCGGGTCCTCGGGATGCTGCTTCAGCCAGCCCTCGGCGATCTCCAGCTGAGCCGCCGGATCGCGCCCCTGCAGGTCGCCGTAGAAATCCATCAGGCGACTGTCGTAATGCTTCTTCAACGGTCCGCGCAGCGCTTCCTCGGCGTCGGCGTCGCTGCCCAGGTAACGCAGCTGGCTGGCGTAGGCGAAGAGCATCTCCGGGTCCTGTTTCTGCGCCGAGGGCAGGTGCTGCCAGGCCTGTTGCAACGTCGCCAGATCGGTCGACTGGCTCAGCCGCCCGCGCCAGCTGGCGCGCTCCAGCTCGAGCAGTTCCCCGTTGCCCAGCAGCTTGTGCTTGCGCAGCTCCGGCAGCAGCGCGCCGCACGCCGCCCACTCGCCCCGCTGGCGATGCACCGCGAGCAGTTGCAGCAGCACCTGGTGATGCCCCGGATGACGCTCGTGCATGGCCTGCAGGGTGTCACGGGCGCCTTCCAGGTCGCCGCGCTCGCGTTGCAGCTCGGCGTGGGTCAGCGCCACCGCCAGTTCGGCCTTGGGCTGACGCTGCAGGGCGCCCTCGAGCAGGTTGTCGCTCTCTTCGTACTGGCCCAGGTGATTGGCTGCACGGGCGGCTCCCAGGTAGTACATCAGAGGCTGCGGCTCGTTCTCGGCAGCCAGCTTGAGGTGACGCAAGGCACGCTCCCAGCGACCTTCGAGCATGTCCAGCAGCCCGTGCTCGGCGGCGCGACGGGTGCGCAGGCTGCGGCGCTTCTTCGACCAGGGGTTGAGCGCGCCGTTGGAGGCGACCAGCAGGCGCGCCACCAGGCGCAGCAGATACAGCGTCAGGCCGAGCAGCACCAGCAGGCCGAGAAAGACCCACAGGCTGGATTCGTAGCGAAAGCCGCGGTAGGCGATCAGCACGTAGCCGCTGCTCTCGGAGATCGCCAGGCCGAGCAGCGTGGCGGCGACGGCGACGACCAGCAGCACCAGCAATGCGCGGATCATTCGCCTGCCTCCACGGCATCCGCCGGCTGTTCGGCCTCATCGGCCGCGGGCTTGTCCTGGCGTGGCGCCTCGCGTTCTTTCAGATAGGCCTGCAGGCCGAGCAACGCCGGACGCAGGTCGGGAATCTCGACGCTCACCGGTTGCTCGGCAAGCTGCGCCAGGCGCGACGCCAGGGCGCCGACCTCGTGGCTTTGCGCGTCGAAGTAGGTTTTCAGCAGCTCCTGCGCCTGCGTCAGGGCGGCGCGGTAGATTTCCGGCTGGGCGTTCAAGGCCGCCCACTGCGCCTGTTCGAGCGCCAGCGAAAGGGTCAGACGCACCTGGGCCAGGCTCTGCCCGGCCAGTTGCGGACGAATGTCCTGGTCGGCATGCAGTTCCAGGCGCACGTATTTGGAGAGTTTGTCCCAGGTGCGCTGCCACCAGGGCGCCTCCGTCGGGACCGGCGCCGCGCCGCTCTCGTCGATCTCGTACTCCGGCGCCAGGGTCTGCAGCTGATCGGCCTGGCTGCGCAACGCCGAAAGCTGCAGGAACAGGCCGTTGCGGTCGGGCTGCGGCAGCGCGCGAAGCGTCTCCAGGGCCTTGATCAGCTCACCGCGGGCGGCGAAGGCCAGCGGATCGTCCTGCGCGCGCAGGATGTCGTCGGCACCTTGGACCAGGGCGGTGGCGCTGGCGATGTCCTGCAGCGCGGTGAGACGCAGGATCGCCAGGCGCAGCAGGTGTTCCGCCTCCGCCAGGCGCCAGCTCTCGCGGCTGGCGCCGAGCACGCTGGTCATGGTCTTCGCCAGTTGCTGCTGGTCTCCCTGAAGGGTCACCAGCAGGCGCCGCTGCTCGTCGATGCTCTGCGCGCTGGGCAGGCCCTGCAAGCGGGCTTCGACCTGCTGGCCGTTCTGCTGCAGGCGTTCGTCGACCTGCTTCGCGAGGCTCGCCTGCTCGGCCTGGCGGCGTTGTTCGAGCTGCTGCTGGGTATGCGACTGCCAGCCCGCCCAACCTCCTATGGTCAGCGCGGCGATACCCACCAGCAGCGCCAGGACGGCAACGCCGTTGCCCGGCCGCCTGGGCTCGGCAGCGACTTCGACGGGGGTGACGGGGTCTTGTGCTTCGGCGATCTTCGCGTCGGTTTCGCTCACGTATCCATCCTTTGCATCAGGGGGCGGGCCGGTCCTCCAGCGCCGCCAGCAACGCCGCGACCTGGGCACCGCGACAATCCACAACGATTCGGGCACCGGCCTCGCGGGCCAGCTCGGCGACCCGCGGGCTCGGTACGAACAAGGGTAACTCGGCCAGCTGCGGCCAGGCCTGCTCCGCCAGCAGGCGCAGATGTTCCAAACCCTGCCCACTGCTGACCACCAGGCCGTTCAAGCGTTCCGATCGAACCCGCTCGGGCAGGGCGCCCGCAGGGTATTCCGGCAGGGCGCGGCGATAAAGAGGAAGGTAGTCGACATGCGCGCCGCGCTCACGCAACCGCTCGGCGAGCAGTTCGCGGCCACCCTCCCCGCGCAGGATCAGAATCCGCGACTCGGCCTGCGCCAGCAGCTCGGCCAGCTGCGGCATGGCGAGCAGGGCCTCGCTGTCATCGCCCGTCTGCGGCCAGCAGGCGTCGAGCCCGTGTTCGCGCAGCAGCGCTCCGGTGGCGGCGCCGACGCTGAACCAGCGCAGACTTTCCGGCACCGCTGTCCCGTGGCTCGCCAGCCGTGCGAGGCCGATGCGCGCGGCGGGTTTGCTGATCACGATCACCGCGTGATAGCGGTTCAGGTCACGCAGCAGGCGGTGCTGTTCGGCGCTTTCTTCCAGCGCCTGGATCTCCAGCAGGGGCATGCAGCTGGCATGCACGCCATGCTCGGCGAGCTGCGCGGCGCTGCTGGCACAGTCCTCGGCCGGGCGGGTGAGCAGCAGGCGCCAGCCGGATTTCACGGCTGCCCGGCCTCGCCATAGACCTCGGCGAGAATGTCCTGCGCGCCCTGCGCCAGCAGTGCCTCGGCGATCCGCACGCCGAGCGCTTCGGCGTCGCCCGCCGGCGCGCGGCCTTCGGCGCGCAGCAGCAGGCCGCCATCTGGCTGGCCGACCAGGCCGCGCAGCCACAGCTGCTCGCCTTCCAGCTCGGCGTAGCAGGCGATCGGCACCTGGCAGCCGCCATTGAGGTGTTTGTTCATCGCCCGCTCGGCGTTGACCCGCACGGCGGTCGGCGCGTGGTTCAGCGGCGCCAGCAGCGCGTGCAGGTCGAGGTCGGCGGTACGACATTCGATACCTACGGCGCCCTGGCCACCGGCGGGAAGGCTGTCCTCGACACTGATGCGGGCGCGGATGCGCGACTCGAAACCAAGACGGATCAGCCCGGCGGCGGCGAGGATGATGGCGTCGTATTCGCCGGCATCCAGCTTGGCCAGACGCGTGTTCACGTTGCCGCGCAGGAAGTGGATGGTCAGGTCCGGCCGCCGCGCCAGCAGTTGCGCCTGCCGGCGCAGGCTGGAGGTGCCAACGATGCTGCCGGCCGGCAGCGACTCGAGACTGTCGTAGGTGTTGGAGACGAAGGCGTCACGCGGGTCTTCGCGTTCACAGATGCAGAACAGGCCGAGCCCGGTGGGGAAATCCATCGGCACGTCCTTCATCGAATGCACCGCGATGTCCGCTTCGTCCTCCAGCAGCGCGGTTTCCAGCTCCTTGACGAACAGCCCCTTGCCGCCGATTTTCGCCAGCGGGGCGTCGAGCAGCTTGTCGCCGCGGCTGACCATCGGGACCAGGCTGACGGTCAGGCCGGGGTGGGCGGCTTCCAGGCTTTCCTTTACGAATTCGGCCTGCCAAAGGGCCAGGGCGCTCTTGCGGGTGGCGATGCGGATTTCGCGGGACATCGGGGCAATTCCAGAGAATGAACTGCGCCGAATGATAACAGGCCGCGACCGACGCAATCGCTGACCCGGCTCAGGGCCGGGCGCGCGTCGGACTGCGGCGTGTCGGGTGGCCCCGCTGAACGGGGCCGAAGCGCGGAAGCTAGAGGTGGTTCATCAACTTGCGCACACCGGCGACATGGCGCCGGCTAACGGTCAGCGCATCGCCGTTGAGACCCTTCAGGTGCAACTGGAAATGCCCGAGGGGCGTACGTTGCAGACGCTCGATGCGCTCGCGGGCGACCAGCGCATTGCGGTGGATGCGCACGAAGCGATCGCCGAACTCGTCTTCCAGCGCCTTGAGCGGCTCGTCCAGCAGCACCTCGCCGCCCTCGTGGCGCAGGGTCACGTACTTGTGGTCGGCGATGAAGAACACCACCTGATCCAGCGGAATCAGTTCGATGCCCTTGCGGGTGCGCGCGCTGATATGGCTGCGCGGGCCGCTGTGCTCGACCGAGGGCCGGGTAAGCGCGGCGAGCTGCACACGGTTCGGTCGTTCGGCCTTTTTCAGTGCATCGGCGAGGGCCTCGGCGCGTACCGGTTTGACCAGGTAACCCACCGCGCTTACCTCGAAGGCGTCGATGGCGAATTCATCGTGTGCGGTGCAGAAGATCACCGCCGGCGGCGCATCGCTTTCGCATAGCTTGGCAGCCACTTGCAGGCCATCCAGGCCGGGCATGCGGATGTCGAGCAGGACCACGTCGGGCCGCAGGCTTTCGATCAGGGCGAGCGCCTCTTCGCCGTTGCTGGCCGAGGGCTCCAATACACGATAACCATCAAGTTCGCCCACCAGTCGGCTAAGGCGCTCACGAGCGAGAGGTTCGTCGTCGACAATCAGGACATTCATATTGCTCTGGCTTCCTGCGTGAGTCTTGCACAAGGATAGCGTAGACAGGTGAAGTGCCGCCCATCACGGCGCTCCACGCTGAGACTCGCTCTTGGCCCGAAAAGTGCCGTGATGCGCGCCTCAATGTTCACCAGCGCCTGTCGTGTTCCCCTGGACGGTTTCGCTTCGGCGATTTCTTCATAAGGGTTGCTCACCCGCAACGTGAATACTCCCGCCTCGTACTCCGCCTCGATACAGACAAGGCCGCCTTCGATGCGTGGCTGGATACCGTAGACCAGTGCGTTTTCCAGCAGCGGCTGCAAGGTCAGCTGCGGAATCGGCAGATCGTCCGGCACCCCCTCCACCTGCCACTCAAGGTGTAGACGCTCGCCAAGTCGATATTGTTCGATCGACAAATAGCGTTTCGCCAATTCGAGTTCGTCCTTCCACGACACCAGCGTTCCGGGTTTGGCCAGGCTGGCGCGAAACAGGTCGGAAAGATCGAGCACCGCCTGCTCGGCCTTGTACGGATCGATTGCCACCAGGCTGGCGATGCTGTTCAGGCTGTTGAACAGGAAATGCGGGCGGATGCGCGCCTGCAGCGACTCGATGCGCGCGCGCAGCTCGGCCTGCTCCTGGCGGCGCCACTGGCTCTGCAGATAGAAGTAGCGCAGCAGCAGCGCGGACATGATCAGCCCGATCAGGCCGTGGCGCAGGTAGAGATTGACCTCGCCGCTGCGCGGCAGCGGACCGCCGAGGCTGAAATGATCGGCGAACGCGGTGCAGGTCAGGGTCAGCGCCACCACGATCGCGCAGCACACCGCGCCGGCCAGCGCCGCACGCAGACGCGCCAGCAGCGGGCGCAGGCGGCAGAGCACGGCGGCGGAGAGCAGCACGATCCATTGCACGAACAGCGAACTCAGCGCCAGGCGCACCCAGTTGAAGCCCGGCAGCATCGGTTCGGCGAGCACCAGCACCAGCACCAGCAGCTCGGCGAGCAGGATCAGCGCCAGCAGCGCCTCGGGCTCGCACAGCTCGGGCACGAAGAAGTCATCGATGGGCGCCGTGGTGCGGGCGCGGTTCAGCCAGTCGACTCGCATCCCGGCAGGTCTCCCCCTCTGATAATCGGCACAGGCTACAGGCAAAGCCTGCCGCCCACAGCAGCGCCTGAAGCCGGTGGCGGCTTTTGCTATCATCGCCGCACGTTTTAGGCCGCTGCCGCGGCCCCGCGCCTAGCCGAGAGAATGTCCATGAGTGCCGAAAAAACCAACCAGTCCTGGGGCGGCCGCTTCAGCGAACCCGTCGACGCCTTCGTCGCGCGCTTCACCGCCTCCGTCGAGTTCGACAAGCGCCTCTACCGGCACGACATCATGGGCTCCATCGCCCACGCCACCATGCTCGCCGAGGCGGGCGTACTGACCGCCGGCGAGCGCGACGCGATCGAGAACGGCCTGAAGGAAATCCAGGCGGAGATCGAGGCCGGCACCTTCGAGTGGCGCGTCGACCTGGAAGACGTGCACATGAACATCGAAGCGCGCCTGACCGACCGCATCGGCATCACCGGCAAGAAGCTGCACACCGGCCGCTCGCGCAACGACCAGGTCGCCACCGACATCCGCCTCTGGCTGCGCGACGAGATCGACCTGATCCTGGCCGAGATCACCCGCCTGCAACAGGGGCTGCTGGAACAGGCCGAGCGCGAAGCCGAAACCATCATGCCCGGCTTCACCCACCTGCAAACCGCTCAGCCGGTGACCTTCGGCCACCATTTGCTGGCCTGGTTCGAGATGCTATCGCGCGACTACGAGCGCCTGGTCGACTGCCGCAAGCGCACCAACCGCATGCCGCTCGGCTCGGCCGCGCTGGCCGGCACCACCTACCCGATCCGGCGCGAAACCACCTGCCGCCTGCTCGGCTTCGAGGCAGTCGGCGGCAACTCGCTGGACGGCGTGTCCGACCGTGACTTCGCCATCGAATTCTGCGCCGCCGCCTCGCTGGCGATGATGCACCTGTCGCGCTTCTCCGAAGAGCTGGTGCTCTGGACCAGCGCGCAGTTCCAGTTCATCGACCTGCCCGACCGCTTCTGCACCGGCTCCTCGATCATGCCGCAGAAGAAGAACCCGGACGTCCCCGAGCTGGTGCGCGGCAAGACCGGCCGCGTGTTCGGCGCCCTGACCGGCCTGCTGACCCTGATGAAAGGCCAGCCGCTGGCCTACAACAAGGACAACCAGGAAGACAAGGAACCGCTGTTCGACGCCGCCGACACCCTGCGCGATTCGCTGCGCGCCTTCGCCGACATGATCCCGGCGATCAAGCCGAAGACCGCCATCATGCGGGAGGCGGCGCTGCGTGGTTTCTCCACCGCCACCGACCTCGCCGACTACCTGGTGCGCAAGGGCCTGCCCTTCCGTGACTGCCACGAGATCGTCGGCCATGCGGTGAAGTACGGCGTGGAGACCGGCAAGGACCTGGCCGAGATGAGCCTGGACGAGCTGCGTCGTTTCAGCGACCAGATCGAGCAGGACGTGTTCGCCGTGCTGACCCTCGAAGGCTCGGTCAACGCCCGCGACCACATCGGCGGAACCGCGCCGGCGCAGGTCCGCGCCGCCGTGCTGCGTGGCAAGCAACTGCTCGCCACACGCTGAGCCGCCGCCGCGGGCCGCATTCGCGGCCCGCATCGCCCTCAAGCCGGGCATTCGCTGGCCGATAGCCTGGCAAACCTCTTCAGGGAAGGCGGTAATGACCAGCATCAGCCAGAACCTCGCCGCGCATACGCGTATCGCCAGCAGTGCCAACGGCGCCGTCGCCAACAGCGATGCCGCGACCAGCGGCAAGCTGTCGATCGGCAAGCCCAACCAGGCGACCGCCGCCAAGGCCAGCGGCTCGAGCGGCGGCAGTTCCAACAGCACGGTGGACAAGCTCAAGGAAATGATCGCCAAGCTTCAGGAGCAGCTCAAGGAGGCCCAGAAGCGCCTGGACCAGGCGAGCCGCGACGCCAGCGCGAACCCCGATTCCGAGGCCAGTCAGGCGGCGTTGCAGGCGGCTCAGACCGAGGTCGCCTCGCTGACCAGCTCGCTGACCCAGGCTTACGCGATGCTGATGAAGGCGATCAAGGAAGCCGGCGGCAGCGCCACGGGCAACGCGGTGAGCGCCAGCGCCTGAGCGATGCTCACAGCCAGCCCTTGTACTTGAACAGGGCATAGGAAAGCAGCGCCGAGCCGACCATCATGCCCAGCGCCATCGGGTAGCCCAGCGTCCAGTCCAGCTCCGGCATCACCTTGAAGTTCATCCCGTACACGGTGCCGACCAGCGTCGGCGGGAGGAACAGCACGGCGGCGATGGAAAACACCTTGATGATGCTGTTCTGCTCGATGTTGATCAGCCCGAGGGTGACGTCGAGCAGGAAGACGATCTCGCCGGACATCTTGGTCTGGTAGTCGTTGAGCGAGCGCACGTCGCGTTCGCTGGACTTGAGCCAGGTCCGCGCCGCCTCGCTGAGCCAGCCATTGCCGGCCTGGCGCACGTAGGTGATCTGCCGGCCGATGCTCAGGAGGCTTTCGTTGAGCTTGGCCAGCAGCGAGTTGTAGCGTCCCAGGTCCTTGATCACCCGCTGCAGGTCGGCCTTTTCCTGGGCGCGCTCGCGGGTCTCGCTGAAGATGTGCTGCGACAGGCTGTTGAGCTGCGCCTGGAGCTCCTCGAGCACGTCGGCGATGCGGTCGACCATGCTGTCCAGCAGCGAGGCGAACAGCATGTCGCTGTTCTGGTGACAGTCGGCCTGGCGCGCGGCCTTGTTGACGAAGGTGCGGAATGCGGTCATCTCGCTGTAGCGCACGGTCACCAGCCAGCGCTCGGACAGCACGAAGGACGACTCCTCCGAACGCGGGTGTTTCTCGGTGATGCCGGTGACCACGCTGGTGGTCATGTAGAGCGCGCCGTTCTCTTCGTAGAAGCGCGAGGAATCCTCGATCTCGGCCATTTCCTCGCGCGTCGGCACGCCCACTCCGAGGGCCTTTTCCACCAGCTTCTCCTCGGCTTGCGTCGGGTTCAGCAGGTCGATCCACAGCACCTGCGCGGGAAGCTCGCCGAGGTCGTCGGGATGACAGGCGCGCAGGCCCTCGCTGCTGGGCAGGTAGTAGGTGATCATGCGGGGAACACTCCAGGTTCTTCATCGGCTCGACGCCAGCAATAGAGCGGCATCGCGGGCGATTCGTTCTCGCGCGTCTGCCGCGCAGGCCCCGCGCATGGCAGACTGGCGCCTCATTCACGGGAAAACGGCATGAACGAGAACGACGACGAAGCATTCGCCGAAGCGCGGCTGATCGAAGCCATCGAGAACCAGCTCGAAGCCGGCGAGCCGGCAGCGGCACAGGCCACCTTCAACAAGCTGACCCTGGTCGGCTACGAGCGCGAAGACATTCTCGCGTTGATGGCCCAGGTCCTGGCCCAGGAAATCCGCACGATGCTGCGCGACGACCGCGGTTTCGACATGGACTGGTACGAGCAGGCCCTGCGCGCGCTCCCGGAGCTGCCGGAGGACGACTGAACACGGCTGGCTGGACTCTTGCTTGCCTTCCGTCGACTCATTGCCGGCCGTTCGTTCATGCTCGTACCGCGTTTGCTGTTGTTGTTTGCCGCTGCACTCCTTGGTGCGCAAGCGCTGGCCGAACACTACGTGGTCGGCGCCGAAGACGATTGGTACCCCTACACCGCCCTGCGCGACGACAAGATAACCGGCATGTCGGCGGACATCGTCCGGGCCGCTTTCGAGGCGGTCGGCGCGGATGTCGAACTGGTCGCCTATCCCTACTCGCGCTGCATGCAGCTGGCCCGCCAGGGCACCATCGCCGGCTGTTTCAACACCGCACCGGACCGGCGCATCGCCGCCGAGTTCCAGCTGTCCCAGCCCCTCTTCAGTGCCGAACTGATGCTCTGGGCGCGCCGCGACCAGGCGGAGGCCCTGGACGACCTCGGGCAACTGGCAGGAAAGAAGGTGGCGATGGTGATCGGCTACGAATACGGGCCGCTCATCGATCAGCACCCGACCCTGAAGCGGGTGCCGGTGCGCCGCGATCTCAACGGTTTTCTGATGCTGCAGCGCGGTCGCGTCGACTACTGCGTGGCCTATAGAGGCACCAGCGAAGCGCTGTTTCGCGAGACGCCGGCCCTGCAGGACCAGTTCGTGGCGGTCGCCAGCGTCCTGCGCCCGCAGCTGAGCCTGTCGTTTTCCCGCCGTTACCCGGGGGCCGACGAATTGCGGCAGCGTTTCGACGAGGGCCTGCAGCGCATTCACGAAAACGGACGCTATGAGCGCATCCTGACTGCCTGGCGTCATGAAACATCCGACTGATCGCGGTCTACACTGCTGATGCCCGCCCAAAGTAGGCGGGCTCACACTCTGGAGTTGCCATGTCCTATACGCCCGAGCTGATCGCAGAACTCGAAATCCTCGCCCTGTTCAACCTGGCCAACACCCAGGAAGGACTGAAGATCCACCACACTGCCGCGCCTTCCGCCATTGCCGCCGTTCGCCGGCTGTACGACAAGGGCCTGGTCGATGCCGCCGATGGCGGCTACCTGACCAGCCTCGGCCTCGACGCCGCCGAGCATGCCCAATCGCTGCTGACCATCCTGGCCTTCGAACCCGAAACGGCCTGACGCCGGACCGCCCCGCTTCGCCGGCCTCTGCGCCGGCGTTTCCCCCTCAAGAACGCCCCGAAACGCCCGATACACTGAGCATTCGGCGCACCTCCTGATAGGCTGGGCGCCCTCATTCGACGCGGACCCGCCATGTCGCGCAGCCACGAAATTCGCCCCGACATCGACGAGGGTATCGACCGCAAGGTGCTCAAGCAGCTTCGCGCGCGCTACCTGGCGGTCAATGACGGTCGCCTGCAGCGCGCCATGCAGATGCTTTCCACGCGCCAGCAACTGGTCCTGCGGCTGATGCCGCTGCTGTTCCACGTCAACCACCCGCTGCTTCCCGGCTACGTCTCCGGCACCACGCCCGCAGGCCTTTCGGGCTTTCAGCCGGACGACCAGATCCTCGCCGAAGCGCAGCGCCTGACCCGTTCCTTCGCCTACCGCGAGCGCACCGGCAACCCACTCGCCGGCAAGCCCCGGCAACCGATCCACGGTCTGTTCCTGATGGGCAGCCTGGGCACCGTCGCGCAGGCCGATCAGAGCGACATGGATATCTGGGTCTGCCACGCGCCGGAGCTGAGCGCCGCCGAAGTCGCCGACCTGCAGCGCAAGTGCGATCAACTCGAAGCCTGGGCCACCACCCAGGGCACCGAGGCGCACTTCTTCCTCATCGACCCCTCGCGTTTCGCCAGCGGCGAGCGCGAAGGCAAGCTGACCTCGGATGACTGCGGCACCACCCAGCACTACCTGCTGCTGGACGAGTTCTACCGCACCGCGATCTGGCTCGGCGGACGCACGCCGGTGTGGTGGCTGGTGCCGGCGTACGAGGAGCAGCGCTATGCCGAGTACGTGCACACGCTACTGTCGAAGCGCTTCATCCGCGCCGAGGAAGTGCTCGACCTCGGCCACCTGGCGCGGATTCCGCCCGGCGAATTCATAGGCGCTGGCATGTGGCAGTTGTTCAAGGGCATCGAGTCGCCCTACAAGTCGGTGCTCAAGCTGTTGCTTACCGAGGTCTACGCCAGCGAGCACCCGCAGGTCGAATGCCTGGCGCTGCGCTTCAAGCGCGCGGTGTTCGCCAACCAGCTGGACCTCGACGAACTCGACCCCTACATCGTCGTGCTGCGCCGACTGGAGGAGTACCTCGGCGAACGCGGCGAGCAGGAACGCCTGGAACTGGTGCGCCGGAGCCTCTACCTGAAGATCAACAAGAAGCTCAGCCGCCCCGCCCGCGGCCGGGCGAAGAGCTGGCAACGCCTGCTTCTGGAGCGCCTCGCCGACGAGTGGCAATGGCCGCCACGGCAACTGGCGATGCTCGACAGCCGCAGCCAGTGGAAAGTCCGCCAGGTCAGCGCCGAACGCCGCGCGCTGGTCAACGAGCTGACCTACAGCTACCGCTTCCTCTCGCAGTTCGCGCGCAACCTGCAGGTAGGCAGCTCGCTCAACAGCCGCGACCTCGGCGTGCTCGGCCGGCGCCTCTACGCCGCCTTCGAGCGAAAGGCCGGCAAGGTCGAGAACGTCAACCCGGGGATCGCCCCGGACCTCGCCGAGGATGCGCTGACCCTGGTGCACGCCTCGCTCGGCGAATACAACGGCGAAAGCCAGTGGGCGCTGTTCGGCGGCAACCTGAACGCCCAGGAATGGCAGGATTTCGCGCCGCTCAAGCGCGCCCGCGAGCTGATCGGCCTGCTCGCCTGGTGCCATCGCAACGGCGTCATCGACGCCAGCACGCGGCTCACCCTGCACGCCGGCAGCTCCGACCTCAGCGAGTTCGAACTGAACAACCTGCTGACCAGCCTGCGCCAGGTCTTCCCGCTGCCGCTGCCGACCGCCGGGGAAAGCGCCCTGCTGCGCGCCAGCGCGCCGAGCGAGGTGTTGCTGCTGGTGAACGTCGGCGTCGACCCGCTCAGGCAGCACAGCCAGCTCAACGTGCACCTGACCACCGAGCGCACCGACGCGCTGGGCTATGCCGGCGCGCGCGAGAACCTGGTGCTTACGCTCGACCAGGTCACCCTCAACAGCTGGAACGAGATGCTGGTCACCCGCTTCGACGGCCCGTTCGCGCTGCTCGACTGCCTGCGCAGCTTCCTCGACAGCCTGCCCGCGGGCCGCGCGCGGCCGGACCTGCGGGTGCGCTGCTTCTGCCGCAACCGGGCGCCGGCGATCGCCCAGCGCGTGGAGGAACTGTTCCACGACGTGCTCGGCCACCTCGACGGCGAACGCAACAGCCGCTACCTGGTGCAGGTCCAGCAGCAGTACCACCTCCTCGAACTGAATCCCGGCCAGGCCGTCAGTCACGCTGCCCTCGCCGACCTGCCGGCGCTGGTCGAGCACCTGGGCGCGGGGCTGGGCCATTTCAGCCCGCTGCACCTGGACCGCTACGCGCTGGAGGGCAGCGAGCTGGCGCTGATCCTGCCGCTGGGGCAGGCTGACTGCATCCAGGTGTTCTACCGCCTGGCCGGCGATTTCGCCGAGCTGAGCGTGCTCGACGAACGCAATGCGCTGTGGCGCCAGCAGTTGCCCTTCCGCGACGAACACAGCCTGCTCAACCCGCTGCAGCGCTTCCTGCAGTCGGTGCTCTACCGGCGCAACGCGTCGCAGCCGCTGGACGAGCTGCCGGCGCTGCCGCTGGATATCCGCTATTACGAAGTGCTGCCGGCGCCGCCCCTGCGCGCCCAGCGCCTGGAGCGCCGCGCCGCGCCGCAGAGTTCGGACAACCCGTTTTTCTACAACGTCCAGGCGATCGTCGAGCCGCTGGACAGCGTGCGCGAGAACGTCACCCTGTACTGCAATGACCGGGAATTTTCCGAACTGGAATACGGTGCCGACCTGTTCGCCGCCGTGGCGCGGCACATTGTCGAGCAGCGTCGCGAAAACGAGCGTTATCGCTGCTACCTGACCGATCTGGACCTCTCGCAGGTGGCCAGCGACGGCCAGCTGCAGACCATCGACTACCTGCGCTACAAGGCCAAGCTGGAAGAGGCGCTGAATGGGGCGTTGCTGGGAACGCCCTGAGCGCGAGCGAAGATAAGGCTAGGGTTGCCGGTTGCGCAGGCGGTCGGCGGCGGCATCGACGATCTGACGACGACGTGCGTCGTCAGACTCGCTCCACTGGAGGATTTCCTCAAGGCTGCGGCCGCAGCCCAGGCAGACGTCCAGCGCGTCGAGGCAGCAGCGCCGGCAGCAAGGCGACGCCACCGACGCCGCGCCCGGCGTCGGCTCAGAGTTCCTCGAACTCAACGTCGCTGCCGGTCTGTTCGCGGGTCACCCGCGCCATCAGTTCGCCCAGCGGCTCCTCGCTGGTGTCGCAGATCCAGCGCGCGCTCTTCTCGTCGTAGTCGAAATGGAAACCGCCAGAACGTGCGGCGACCCACAGCTGGCGCAGCGGCTCCTGGCGGCTGAGGATCACCTGCGTGCCGTTCTCGAAACCGATCGTGAGGACCCCGGCGGAATTCTCCAGATCGACGTCCAGGTCGCTGTCGTCGAACACGTCCTCGATCTCCTGCTGGGCAGCGTCGATCAGGTCATGGTAGCGGGCTTCGCTCAGGCTCATCGGGTGAATCCTCGTCAATGGAACAGTCTTGTCGTAGCCAATCATCTCCCGGCACGCCAGTCGCGACGATGGCCGGGCGATGCCGTTGCCGCCCTTCGGCAGCCATCGCGAGGCCATTCGTCGGACCTCCGCCAATGCCCCGCGAGAACCGCCGTAAGCCGCGCCGGACGGGAGTCCTGCGCATAGGCAAGGCGCCGGGCGGCCGGTATACTCCGGCGCAATCACGCTTTTCACAAGGATTTTCGCCATGAAGCGCCTGCTGCTTCCCTTCCTCGCGCTGGTCGTGCTCAGCGCCACCCTCGCCGGTTGCGGCCAGAAAGGGCCGTTGTACCATCCGGACGACGAAAAGGCCGCCAACAGCAAAGATCGTTTCGAATTCTAAGAACCCGGTTCCCGGTCTGGCGAGCTAGCGCCGGACAGGCCTGAAGCGGCCCCGCAAGGCCCGAGACGGCGGAATCTGCACATCGTAGATAAGCCCCGAAGGCCGCTTTCACGCCGCAGCAGATCGGGAACGGGTTCGACGAGGTCGCCCGCGGCCGCCGCACCGAGTGCCGGCGGAACGGGCGCTTCCACCGAGGAGGCATCATGGAATCCTTCAACTACCGCGACGGTTCGCTGTTCGCGGAGGGCGTGGCGCTGTCCGCCATCGCCGAACGTTTCGGCACACCGACCTATGTCTACTCGCGCGCCCATATCGAGGCGCAGTACCGCGCCTACGCCGATGCGCTGGCCGGTGTTCCGCACCTGGTCTGCTTCGCGGTCAAGGCGAACTCGAACCTGGGCGTACTCAACCTGCTGGCGCGCCTGGGCGCCGGATTCGACATCGTGTCCAGCGGCGAACTCGAGCGCGTGCTCGCCGCCGGCGGCGATGCCGGCAAGGTGATCTTTTCCGGCGTAGGCAAATCGCGCGACGACATGCGCCGCGCGCTGGAAGTCGGCGTGCACTGCTTCAACGTCGAGTCCACCGACGAGCTGGAGCGCCTGCAGGAAGTCGCCGCCGAACAGGGCGTGAGCGCCGCCGTCTCGCTGCGGGTGAACCCCGACGTCGACGCCGGCACCCACCCGTACATCTCCACCGGGCTCAAGGAAAACAAGTTCGGCATCGCCATCGCCGACGCCGAGGCGGTGTACGCGCGCGCCGCCAGCCTGCCGAACCTCAAGGTGCTCGGCGTGGACTGCCACATCGGCTCGCAGCTGACCAGCCTGCCGCCGTTCCTCGATGCCCTCGACCGCCTGCTGAGCCTGATCGACCGCCTCGCCGAGCGTGGCATCCAGATCCGCCACCTCGACCTCGGCGGCGGTCTCGGCGTGCGCTACAAGGACGAAACCCCGCCGCTGGCCAGCGACTACATCGCCGCGGTGCGCCAGCGCATCGCCGGCCGCGCGCTGACCCTGGTGTTCGAGCCGGGCCGCTCGATCGTCGCCAACGCCGGCGTGCTGCTGACCCAGGTCGAGTACCTGAAGCACACCGAGCACAAGGATTTCGCCATCGTCGATGCGGCGATGAACGACCTGATCCGCCCGGCGCTGTACCAGGCCTGGATGGACGTGGTACCGGTGCAGCAGCGTGACGGCGAGAAGCGCCGCTACGACCTGGTCGGCCCGATCTGCGAGACCGGCGACTTCCTCGCCAAGGACCGCGAACTGGCACTCGCCGAGGGCGACCTGCTGGCCGTGCGTTCGGCCGGGGCCTACGGTTTCGTGATGAGCTCCAATTACAACACCCGCGGCCGCGCCGCCGAGGTGCTGGTGGACGGCGAACAGGCCTACGAAGTGCGCCGTCGCGAAACCCTCGAAGAACTCTACGCAGGCGAAAGCCTGCTACCGGTCTGAGGGCCCGACCATGCTATTGCGCTTCACCAAGATGCACGGCCTGGGCAACGACTTCATGGTCCTCGACCTGGTCAGCCAGCACGCGCACATCCAGTCCAAACACGCACGCCAGTGGGGCGATCGGCACACCGGCGTCGGCTTCGACCAGTTGTTGATCGTCGAACCGCCCAGCAATCCGGACGTCGACTTCCGCTATCGCATCTTCAACGCCGACGGCACGGAAGTGGAGCAATGCGGCAACGGCGCGCGCTGCTTCGCACGCTTCGTCATCGACAAACGCCTGACCAGCAAGCGCGAGATTCGCGTCGAGACCAAGGGCGGCATCATCGAGTTGACCCTGCGCGCCGACGGCCAGATCAGCGTCGACATGGGCGCACCGCGCCTGCTGCCGAGCGAGATTCCGTTCCAGGCCGAAAGCCAGGCGCTGAGCTATCGGGTCGAGGTCGACGGCGAAAGCGTCGAGCTGGCCGCGGTGTCGATGGGCAATCCGCACGCAGTCCTGCGCGTCGACGACGTGCAGGCCGCTCCGGTGCGCACGCTGGGGCCGAAACTGGAACAGCATCCGCGCTTCCCGCAGCGGGTCAACGTCGGCTTCCTCCAGGTGCTCGACCGCAAACTGGCCCGCCTGCGCGTGTGGGAACGCGGCGTCGGCGAAACCCAGGCCTGCGGAACGGGCGCCTGCGCCGCCGCGGTTGCCGCGATCCAGCAGGGCTGGATGGATTCGCCGCTGCATCTGGACCTCACCGGCGGCCGCCTGGCCATCGAGTGGGCAGGCCCCGGTCACCCGGTTATCATGACCGGCCCTGCCGTACGCGTGTACGAAGGCCAGGTCCGTCTATGAACAAGAGCCAGCGATGAGCGAGAAAACCCAAGAGCCGCCTGTACTCGACGCCGCCGCGGTCGCCGCCTACCTGCGCGAGCATCCGGAATTCTTCGTCGACTTCGAGGAGCTGATTCCGGAGCTGCGCATCCCGCATTCGCGGGGCGAGGCGGTGTCGCTGGTGGAGCGCCAGGTCAAGCTGCTGCGCGAGCGCAACATCGAGATGCGCCATCGTTTGTCGCAGCTGATGGATGTCGCCCGCGACAACGACCGGCTGTTCGACAAGACCCGCCGCCTGGTCCTCGACCTGCTCGATGCCGGCAGCCTGGAAGAAGTGGTCAGCGCCGTCGAAGACAGCCTGCGTCACGAGTTCCAGGTGCCCTTCGTCAGCCTGATCCTGTTCAGCGAAACGCCGCTGGGCGTTGGCCGCTCGGTGAGCGTCGCCGAAGCGCACCAGGCGGTCGGCGGCCTGCTCAGCGGCAGCAAGACCCTCTGCGGCGTGCTGCGCAGCCACGAGCTGGCCTTCCTCTTCGGCGACGAAGACCGCGAGAAGGTCGGCTCCGCCGCGGTGGTCGCACTCAACCATCAGGGCCTGCATGGCCTGCTCGCGGTCGGCAGCCCCGATCCCCAACACTACAAGAGCTCGCTGGGCACGCTGTTCCTCAGCTACCTGGGCGAAGTGCTGTCCCGCGTGCTGCCGGGTTTTTCGGCGCCGCTGCGCTCGGTGCGCTGAACCGCCCGGCGCGGCGCTCCGCTGGATGCGAACACGCCTGACCGGAGCCCCATGCAGAACGACCTCGACGCCTATCTGGAGCACCTGCGCAGCGAACGCCAGGTCTCGCCACACACGCTGGAAGGCTATCGCCGCGACCTCGGCAAGCTGCTCGCCTTTGCCGAAGAAGAGCAACTGGCCGACTGGCAGTCGCTGGATACGCGCCGCCTGCGTCGCCTGGTCGCCCAGCTGCACCAGCGCGGACAGTCGGGCCCGAGCCTGGCGCGACTGCTCTCGGCGACCCGCGGGCTGTATCGCTACCTGATCCGCGAAGGTCGCTCCAACCACGATCCCGCCGCGGGCCTCAGCCCGCCGAAAGCGCAGAAGCGCCTGCCGCGCACGCTGGACGCCGATCGCGCCCAGCAGTTGCTGGATGGCGCGGTGGAGGACGACTTCCTCGCCCGCCGCGATCACGCCATGCTCGAGCTGTTCTACTCATCCGGACTGCGGCTGTCGGAGCTGGCCGGTCTCGACCTCGACGGCCTCGACCTGTCGGCCGGCCTGGTCCGCGTACACGGCAAGGGCAACAAGGTCCGCGAGTTGCCCGTCGGTCGCCACGCACGCCAGGCGCTGGACACCTGGCTCGGCCTGCGTGCGCTGGCCAATCCGGCGGACCGCGCGGTGTTCATCAGCCGCCAGGGACAGCGCCTGGGCGCGCGCGCGATCCGCCAGCGCGTGCATCTGGCCGGCGTGCGCGAACTGGGTCAGCACGTGCATCCGCACATGCTGCGCCACTCGTTCGCCAGTCACATGCTGGAGTCGTCGCAGGACCTGCGTGCGGTGCAGGAGTTGCTCGGCCACGCCGACATCGCGACCACGCAGATCTACACGCACCTGGACTTCCAGCACCTGTCGAAGGTCTATGACAGTGCCCACCCGCGGGCGAAGAGGCGCAGCGAACCCGAATGAGCATCCAACTGGTCACCTTCGATCTCGACGACACCCTGTGGGACAACCGCCCGGTGATCGTCGCCGCCGAGCGCAGCATGCGCGACTGGCTCAACCTCCACGCGCCGCGCCTGGGCGCGTTGCCGGTCGATCATCTGTGGGGCATCCGCTCGCGCCTGGTGGAAGCCGAGCCCGGCCTCAGGTACCGCCTCAGCGAACTGCGCCGGCGCACGCTGTTCCATGCGCTGGCGGAGCTGGGCCACGGAGAAGGCGAGGCGCGCGAACTCGCCGAGGGCGCGTTCCAGACCATGCTCGATGCCCGTCACCAGATCACCTTCTTTCCGGACACCATCGCCACCCTGGAGCAACTCGCCGGGCGCTATGCGCTGGCGGTGATCACCAACGGCAACGCCGACGTCCGCCGCCTGGGCCTGGCCGACTATTTTCGCTTCGCCCTCTGCGCCGAGGAGCTCGGCGTCGGCAAGCCCGATCCGCATCCGTTCCAGGAAGCGCTGCGCCGCGCCGATGCGCAGGCCGAGCGTGCCGTGCATGTCGGCGACCATCCCGGCGACGACATCCTCGGCGCCCAGGCGGCCGGGATGCGTGCGGTCTGGTACAACCCGCTCGGCAACGCCTGGGAACAACCGGGCGCCCCGGATGCGCAGATTCGCAGCCTGACCGAGCTGCCGGCGCTGCTGGACGCCTGGAACAGCCACTGAGCCGAACGCCAGCCATGAAAAAGCCCGCGACATGGCGGGCTTTTTCATCGGCGGGACAGCCTCAGATGGGGCGGCTGCCGTACTTGCTGTCGGGCTTCTTGGGCGGATCGGCGACCACGTTGGGCTCCACTTCCTGCACCTTGCCACCGCGCGCGAGGAACTCTTCCATGGCTCTGGCCAGGGCGTCACGCTCCTTCTGCTTGGCTTCGACGCTGGGCAGCTCTTCGGGCTCGACGGCTGCCTTGGCCTTCTTGCCGGCCGGGGCAGGGGTCTCGCTCTCGCTGTCTTCGCTATCGACGTCTTCGGCAGCGGCGAGCTCCTCGCCTTCGTCCTCGTCGGTTCCTTCCAGTTCGTCCTGTTCCAGTTCTTCGTCGCTCATGTTCGACCTCACGCTCGCGATAAGCAGGTTGTTATGGTCCCGCCGCTGCACTGCGCGACAGGAAAAAATCAGCAAACTTCGCCATGCAGGGTAGCGATCAACCGCCGTGCACCGCCCTGGTCGCGGTGCTCACCGAGGTAGACACCTTGCCAGGTCCCCAACGCCAACTCGCCCGACGCTATCGGCAGACTCAGTTGGCAGCCCAGCAGGCTCGCCTTGAAGTGCGCCGGCAGATCGTCGGGGCCTTCGTAATCGTGTTCGTAGCCGTCGGCCCCCTGCGGCACTAGACGGTTGAAGAACCGCTCGAAGTCTCGACGCACCGCAGCGTCGGCATTCTCGTTGACGCTCAACGACGCCGACGTGTGCTGCAGCCACAGGTGTAACAGACCAACCCGATAACGGGACAGTTCCGGCAGAACGCTCAGCACTTCGTCGGTTATCAGGTGGAAACCACGCGGACGCGCCCGCAAGGTGATCGATCGCTGCAGCCACATCTGGCGTTCTCCCCTTTTGGCGGGCGCATTCTAGCGCGACGCCGGAAAAAACAAAGGCCAGCCAGGGCCTCAATTTAGCCGGTGGTGGCGACCTTCGCCGCATGCTGCGATCTTTGTATAGCAAGGCGGTGGCCGTTTCGCAGGCAAAAAAAAAGCCCGGCGAACCGGGCTTTTTCCTGGTGGAGCGTATTACAGGTTGTAGCCGCGCTCGTTGTGCTCAGCGAGGTCGAGGCCAACGGTCTCGGTCTCGTCGCTGACACGCAGGCCGATGACCAGATCGAGAACCTTGAGGATCACGAAGGTCACGATGCCGGTGTAGACAACGGTGAAGGCAACGCCTTTGAATTGGATGAACAGCTGAGCGGCGATGTCTTCGACGGTGCCGAAGCCACCCAGAGCCGGAGCGGCGAAGACGCCGGTCAGCAGAGCGCCGATGATGCCGCCGATGCCGTGCACGCCGAAGGCGTCCAGGGAGTCGTCGTAGCCCAGTTTGCGTTTCAGGCTGGTGGCGCAGAAGAAGCAGATCACGCCAGCGACCAGACCGATCACCAGGGCGCCCATCGGGCCGACGGTGCCGGCGGCCGGGGTGATGGCAACCAGACCGGCAACCACACCGGAAGCGATGCCCAGGGCGCTCGGCTTACCGTGGGTCAGCCACTCGGCGAACATCCAGCCCAGGGCAGCGGCGGCGGTAGCGATCTGGGTGACCAGCATGGCCATGCCTGCGGTGCCGTTGGCAGCTACAGCGGAGCCGGCGTTGAAGCCGAACCAGCCGATCCAGAGCATGGCGGCGCCGACCAGGGTGTAGCCCAGGTTGTGCGGAGCCATCGGAGTGGACGGGTAGCCTTTACGCTTGCCGAGCACGATGCAGGCAACCAGACCGGCGATACCGGCGTTGATGTGCACTACGGTGCCGCCCGCGAAGTCCAGTACGCCCCAGTCCCACAGCAGACCACCGTTGCCGCTCCACACCATGTGGGCGATCGGTGCGTACACCAGGGTGAACCACACGACCATGAAGATCAGCATGGCGGAGAACTTCATGCGCTCGGCGAAGGCGCCGACGATGAGTGCCGGGGTGATAATGGCGAAGGTCATCTGGAAGGTGATGAACACGCTTTCCGGGAAGGCCGAGGTCAGGCTGTCGACGGTCAGGCCGCTGAGGAATACACGCGACAGGCCACCCACGAAGGAGTTGAAGTTGACAACGCCCTGCTCCATACCGGTGGTATCGAAGGCCAGGCTATAGCCGTAGACAACCCAGACGATGCTGATCAGGCCAGTGATGGCGAAGCACTGCATCATTACCGAGAGAATGTTTTTCGAACGCACCATGCCGCCGTAGAACAGCGCCAGGCCGGGGATGGTCATGAACAGCACGAGAGCCGTGGCAGTCAGCATCCAGGCGGTATCGCCAGAGTTCAGGGTAACTTCCTGAGCCATGGCCAGACCGGGGGTGAAAAGGGACAAAAGGGCTCCAAGCCCTGCGAACTGACGCAGAGTCATCTGTATATCTCCTGGGTCGGGGTCGGGGGCTTAAATCGCGTCTGTGCCGGTTTCGCCGGTACGGATACGGATAGCCTGTTCGAGGTTCACCACGAAAATCTTGCCGTCGCCGATCTTGCCGGTGTTGGCGGCCTTGGTGATGGCTTCGATGACGCGGTCCAGCTGATCATCAGCGATGGCTACGTCGATCTTCACCTTGGGCAGAAAGTCGACGACGTATTCGGCGCCGCGATACAGCTCGGTGTGACCTTTCTGGCGACCGAAGCCTTTGACTTCAGTGACCGTGATGCCCTGCACGCCGATCTCCGACAGCGACTCGCGCACGTCGTCCAGCTTGAACGGTTTGATGATGGCAGTGACTAGCTTCATAACTATCTCCCGTGTAAATGACTTGCCCCAGGAACAGATGACCTGAACCAAGTCTATGCGCAGTGTCTGGCTTTGTAACGCGTCGCGGCCCTGGCTCGGCCGCGCCGACATCAACCTACCGTTCCCGACGAAGCATTCTCCCCCGCTTCGCCTAACGCACCGGAACTGCATCGGTGCACGCGTCACAGGCAGCTAAGCAGAAAGCTTGCCATCTACGGCGATGGACGGTTTTTGGGGCCTCGCGGGCGATTCCATCGGCAATAGAACCGGCCAAATCGCCAATGCGCACCAAGATAGAGCGCGCACTGCGGAGCGCATGCGCGATAAACGTGCGCTTATGCCTCAAGGCCGGGATTTTCCGGCGCCATGCTAGACTCCGCCGCCACTGTCACCGGAATAAGCCCATGTTGCCGCCCAAAGCCCTGCTCGATGCCCTCAGCACCCATGCTTCGCGACTGTTCAATGGCGAGCGCCCCGTTCAGCGCGAAGAATTCGAATCGCAGTTCAAGGCGTTGCTGCAAAGCACCTTCAGCAAGCTCGACCTGGTCAGCCGCGACGAATTCGACGGCCAGATGATCGTGCTCGCCCGTACCCGCGCTCGCCTCGAAGCCCTGGAAAGCAAGGTTCTCGAACTCGAAGAACGCCTGGCGAAAGAGTCTTCTCCCGCCGCCGAGTGAATCGCGCTCGGCGAGCGGCATGTCATCAAGGAGTGATGCATGTCCCTGGCCATCGTCCACAGCCGCGCCCAGGTCGGCGTGGAAGCCCCGCCCGTCACCGTCGAGGCGCACCTGGCGAACGGCCTGCCGTCCCTGGCGCTGGTGGGCCTGCCGGAAACCGCGGTGAAGGAAAGCAAGGACCGCGTGCGCAGTGCCATCCTGAACTCGGGTTTCGACTTTCCACCCCGCAGAATCACCCTGAACCTGGCTCCGGCCGACCTGCCCAAGTATGAAGACCACCGCTATTTGATAAAAAGACCAACCCAAATGATAATCGGCCAGTTCGGTTGATAAATCGTGAGGGTGCATGGGGGCTGTACAACATGAATCCCTGGCCTTAGAAGGGGTCTGGCGAATCGCAGCATTCGGCGCAACCGCACCTCATGTCTCATCCCCCGGCAACCCTTCCTCAGACATCCGCTTCTTAGTGAAGCTGCGAAATCTGGAAAAGCCGCAGACCAAAGTCGTTCAAATGCCCGTGGGTGAAATGCCCCTGCTTTACCACGAGGCAGTCCTCATCGATGGACGCATCTCCAAAGAAGAACGCTTTCAGCCCAAACTCCGCCATGGGGCCGAACTGCTCAATTACGCTCCGAGCAATCTCAAGATCTTTCGCCGCCTGGCAACCGAAGATGGCGAGCTCATCATCCCAGCGAGCAGGAACGGCGCTCCGCCCGCCAATGACGCCTTCAACGGATACTTTCTAGGCATCAGGCAGGGTGATGACCCATATAGCCTCATAATTCCCGCTGCAGAGGTCCTACGGTTCTTCTACGCAACGTCTGATAGCTTCACCCGAGCCCTTTTCGACGGCAGCATTCTGGACCCGCATGGAAACCTCTTTTATGAGGAGAAGCTGGACGAGCACGGTACCGGCTCGATGATGCTTCGGAAAAAAGTCAGGGACGCTGATGCGCGCTATCTGAGCCGCTTCGCTTTCAGCCCCTACGCCATGAAACAGGCCAAGAACCTGCACCTGCGATGGGCGGTTCGGAATGCGACCGAAAATCATGCATTCGTTAGCGTGATCCCCCCGATCGATGTCGAAGCTGAGACAGCATTCCTTTACCGGCAGATAGAAACACCAGGCCGCACGAGAAAGCTGATTACCAAGATCTTGTCGTGCAAGTGCCCACCACCATGCCAGCGCCTTCTGACCGGGCGCGAAACCGATGCCAAAGGTGATCGACCACCAGCCGATGGACAATCAGCACGAGGAGCTTATGAAGGGCATAACGACACCCCACCAAATACGCTCTCTGATCAAGCCCCCACTGGTGAATCGAGCAACTCCATTGAAGACCCCGCAATCGACGACCGCTTTCCGGAGTTCAGCGATGTCGACGTAATTCCTCACAGCAGGGACCAAGTAGAGGACCGAAGTGGCGCCAAAGCTCGCTTACTACCTCCTGCACCAGTTTCTACAGGCTCGGTGGTACCTGGCAGAGGCTCAGGAGGGCCTGTCGCAAGAACCGGGGTAAGCGGAGCGCTGCGGATAAAGAAGGAAAGCCAGAGTCCAGACAAGGTGCCTAAGCAGGCCGCCGACATCGATGCCTCGCCCAGCGAGCTTGGACACACTGCAGTGCTTCAGAGACTGGCCTGGATGGAGCTTTATACCCAGGCTGCTATTCGCTACTGCACCGTCTTGCCTGACGTTTCTACCGTTGGAACTGTCCCAGTGAATGTTTATCCTTCAACGGTCAGCGGCCGACAGAAGAAATGGCTCTACACCGACAATGAGAAGACGAAACGCCGCTTCGCAATCGTGGCTGAGATCAAGTACCAGGAGCGATATCGCTACCTTCTTGAACTCCAGCAGATCGGGAATCAGCAGTACTCAACGATTGTGTTCTGGAGCGATGCCGAGGAGCGCATTGATGACTCCGACATCGTAGATTTGCTGACGTCATGCGCAATCGAGAGCAAAGCTACCTTGGTGGCTGGCGGTTGCCCTCACATCCAATGGGGGCGGATTATCCACTCGCAGGCTCCCGACCTTGAGACGAACCGCGACACAGCGCACCGTTACTTAGAGCGCATCGTCAATGCTCAACCCGTGTCACCACACGGCAGAGCCTGCAATGAATCCGAGCTCCTGGACAGCTTGTGATTAGCCCCTGCTCTGCAGGCGAGCCTGCTTGGCTCTTTCCTGCTCTCTCGCCACCGCCTGCTCTGCAATCCGCTGCTGAATCTGGGTGTAGAGCTGGGCATGCTCGTTGTCGCGGTCAGCCACTGTCACCACGAGAGCATACTGTTCCTTTTCTGCGGCCGAGGGGTTCCAGTCGCGATCCTGGCGGACTACTACTACAAACCACTTCTCTCCAGGCTTAGCTTGCTTGAACGTCCAACGGGATGACTGCACCGTACCCCGGTTTCGCAACTGCGCAGAGATATCACGGTTCCCATCCCGCGCCTCTTTAAGAACGTCGGTTTCAGCCTTCATCTCTTTGCTGAAGTGTTTCTGGACTTCGTCCAGCGACGCCCCTACAGCCAAGCGGAAATTGATTTGAGTGGCCAGGTAGTCAATCCTGGTCGTGCGCACCACTGGCGTGTAGGCCAGTGTTATCGAGAGTTCTCGTGTCCCCCGAGCCGAGCGCAAAAAATCCTCTGGCAACGGCAACTCGAAGAACTGGCAACCGTCGTTTTCAATGGTCTCTTCCGACATCAGAACCACTACGTTATCGGATGACCGGAAGAGATCTGTCTCACTCACTACGCCATAGCCAGCCACATCCCTCTCAACATCGCGGTTCCAAGTAGCCTTTGCCTTCTTGTAGCCCTTTCTGAATTCGTCAGAAAACGACGAGGAAACCTCATCCGGCAAGTAAGCCTGGTTGACCAGCATTGCGCGAAGCATGTTTGCTGAAATCGTTGGGTACTCGTTCAGCAAGCGCCCAGCCAGGTGGGTAATGTACGGCGCCGCAAAGCTAGTTCCGCTGACCTCTTTGAAGACGGTGTTGCCTCTCCACTGATGGTTGAGCGTAAGCACACCCAATCCGCGCATGCTTGCCGCCCAAGGCTCTCTGAGCTGCCTCATGGGGCTAGCGAGGTTGCCACCTGGCGCAACGAGTTCAGGCTTAAGAGCCCCCTTAACCGAGGGGCCATGCCTCGTAAATGGCGATGGCTGATTTTCGGAGGCCGGAGATAGCTGATTGATCTCCGGATACCTCTGGCTGTCCAATGTGGCGTTGTGGCGGGAAATACTTCCCACTGTCAATACGGTCATTGCAGGCGCAGGATCGATGATCGCGCTCTGCACAGCGATAAGGTATTCAGGGTAATCATCGCGCCAGCCATTCGCTGGCACTGGCGGCTCTTCAGAGCCACGGAAATTACCCGTAGAGACCACAAACAGGATGTTGTGCCGCCTGGAAAGGACATCCAGGATGTAGGCCAGCCCCCTTACGTGCGCACCATCATAGGGGGCATTGCTGTTACCAAGCGAGAGATTGAAGATCCGGCATCCGAGACCGACGAAGTGCTCCACAGCCTTTGTCAGCGAGGCCTCCAGCGCGAACTCATCATAGACCGCATCACCTGTGTGCGGGCATTTCTTCATCACCTTTCCATTGAAGATCCAGAACTCGGGCCGCCAAAAATTCGAGTTGTTACATGCCTCCACGTCACCATATAGGGCAACACCAGCTACAGCGGTGCCATGTCCAGCCTGGTCATCATCTCCCTCTTCATCCACGAAGGAAGCGCTCTCAGCCATCGCAGCACTCAGCAGAGGGTGGTTTCCGTTGATCCCGCTGTCCAGAATACAGATCCGGGCTGCGTCAGCGGGTGGGGAGGGAATATTTCGAGGGATTTCATCGATGTCCCGAGCCAGCTGCTGAATACTGATCCCGGTCGCAGGAATGAGATCAACCAAGCGCACATCACGATGGTTCAGCAGCAGCTGTGCTTGCTCCGGGGTGACCTCAACCCGGTACATCAGAAGGCTGTCTAGGTTGATCCAGTCGATCTGTCTAATCTTCTGGCTTGCAAGCCACCCCTCAAAAGCTGTCCTGAGTTGAATACGACTTGGGTGGTTCGCAACCAGGACAGGCCAGAGTTCAACGTCGAGCTTGAAGGTGGGGGTATTGGGCAGCCCAATGTTGTTAAGCGCCCAACTCATTCGGTCTTCCGCAGACCAGGCATCAACACCCGCGATAGCCTCCAGGATCTGGCGGTGAGTCAAGGCTGAATCCATGACACCTAGCTTTTGTAGGTGGTCAGTGAATTTGGCCAAGCCCTCTTCGTTCGCGAAAACTACGCAGAGTTGTTTGCCCTCTTGGCTGACAAACTCCAAGCCATGAGTCGAAAGGTTGGCGAAGGTGAGAGTGCCCTCGTACTTCAGTTTGAGTACATAGGGGGATTTTGCTGAAGAGCCAATTTGCTTCTTGGCTTGCCCTGCAGCGGTGGCGAAGTAAGCGTTGAGCTTCTGACCGTGCCCGCGACGATCATCCCGTTTGACGAAAGGGGGCGAGTTCTTAGTCCGGCGAGTGTTATCCAGTACTTCCCGCGCAATGCTCAGATGCTTGTAGGTCGCCACTGCTTCTTCCTTGAAGGCTCATGTTTAGGACTTCCTGAGGTCCTCCCGTACAAGGGCGCTTTTCAGCTCCTTGATGGTCAAAAACTCTTGCTCCCGCAGGATCATCCGCTTGGCGGCACGGCGTATGACTCGCTCGATGTCCGCTCCGCTCTTACCCTTAAATTCCCTCAATACTTCTTTGTCGTCAATCTCGAATTGCCGACGGATCCCTCGCAGCTTCAGCGACAGGATTTCCTTCAGCTGTTTCTCATCGGGCAGCGGGAATTCGATGGACTCATCGAAACGCCGCCAAATAGCAGAGTCCAAAATCTTCTCATGGTTGGTAGCAGCCAGAATCAAACTACGACCTTCGTATGAATCCATCATCTGAAGGACGGCATTCACAACGCGCCTCAGCTCACCATGGTCACCACTATCGCCGCGCTCTTTACCGATCGCATCAAACTCATCGAAGAGAACCACAAACGGATGCTGGGCAATAAAGTCGAAGACCCTACGCAGATTAGCCGCAGTCTCGCCCAGGAACGAAGACACCAAGGCATCCAAGCGGACGATCGCTAGAGGTCGATCAAGCTCAAAGGCTACGACCTCTGCCGCCAGTGTTTTCCCGCAACCAGGGGGACCGAAGAAGATCACCTTGCCCGCGGGTTTCATGCCGTAGCTTCGCAGCACATCGGCACGACGGTTCTCCTCGAGAATTTCCTCTAGCGCAGCAGAACTGCTGGGGGGAAGAATCACTTCATCAAGGGATCGCTTAGGAGTTCTTATATCAAGCAGTGGTAAACCACGTTCTTTATCCACAGGAACGTCGTAGTGAATCCGCGACGTATTATCGGACGCCTTGAGATTCAAATCACTGCCATACAGGATCTGCTCTAGATCATTAGCCAGAAGATGGTGCTGCTTTTGCCGCTCTTCTTCGATGACAGCTTTGGAGGCAAGGCGAAATGCATCGGCGTCGCCTGCCGTGCCTGCTCTGAACAGCTGCCTGAGAATTTTGCCATTGGCCATAATCACCACCCTCTGAATTATTGCTTTATTCTCTTATATAGACTTCGACAAACCCTATCTCGACTACATAACTTGCAATAACCCGTCTCGCATTTTGATCCTCATAATCAGGAACTCCATTCCTAATTAAACATCTGAAACCACATGAAACCAACGTTTTGTTGCAGGGCAGCTGGCATGGCGGCGTAGCCTAGTTCACTTTGAAGTGGCCTTAAACGGCTGCCCAGGAAATTCCGCCGAACTGCAGCTTGTCACACCACCTCACGACCGATCGCCAGCGCCATCCAGGAAGGCAAGAGCGATCGCACCGAGCCCAAGGCCTGCCAGTCGATAGGAGTCAGTTGCTGGCGCAGCTTCTCCATCGCCGTCCCCACTTGTGCCTCTCCCAGCCAGGCCAAGGCGCGAATTACCGCACCGGCAGTCGTGGCGGCGAGCAATAGCATCCACCTCGGGGCGCGCCTGACTTCTGCCGCGACATCTCCCACCTTAAGCGTCCGAGTGCGCCCGCTGGTGAGAAACACGTCCCCATCCGAGACTTGAGCCGAAAGACCCAGCATTTGAGCCGAGCGCGCCCCATCGAGGGCGATCTCTTCTTGATTCTTCGAGGCCAGACCGCTGATGACCTTATCCATCGCCGGCGCTCCTTGCTCGCCTTGGCCAGCAATGGGCGCTATGTAGAGCCCACGAGCCGCACGAATAAGGTGCCCAGCCTTCGCCAATCGTGAAAGCGCCTGATCCACGGCTGCACGACTCCCCAGGTGCAGAAAATCCTTGGGGCTGAGCATGCCGCCCTCGGGCAGCTGCCTGCTGTGATCCAAGATCGATTCAGGAAGGGTCTTCATAGGCATCAAGCAACTATCATCGTTCGTATGTCAGAAATCTTAATTATTTTCTGACAATGGTCAAGTAATGATCAACCGGGACG
Organism: Pseudomonas sp. UBA6310; assembly: GCF_002438225.1. Taxonomy (NCBI): domain Bacteria; kingdom Pseudomonadati; phylum Pseudomonadota; class Gammaproteobacteria; order Pseudomonadales; family Pseudomonadaceae; genus Pseudomonas; species Pseudomonas sp. UBA6310. Next base: position 111,494 of record NZ_DJTK01000083.1, read on the forward strand.
CCAGGAGCTTTCTCGTGATCGCTACCCGCGGACGCCGATCAACTCATCCCAATGCGTCGTGTAGCGCTGACTCAGCATGTTGCGGCGCATGGCCCACTTGGGCTTCTCGGGGATCCGTCCTATGCGGATGGCACCACGACCTTCCTTCAGGTTGATCTGATCAATCGCCGCCATGAGCTGGTCTGCACCAGGTCGAGGCTTAGGTGCAAAAAGGTCCGGTGTCAGCTCTCCGCGTCGGCTCAGATCCATCAACAAGATGGAGCACTTCGAGAATGGGTACCCAGGTCGGAAGATCTGCCCTAGCCCACGCTGGGCGAGCGCGAGAATCTCGCGGGTGTCATCGGTGGCCGCCGGCAGGGCCAGAGTGACCGCATTGGCGTAACGCGGCCCCTTGAGGTCAGCCAACTGGGTCTGCAGACCAACCTGGATGGTGCTGCACAGCGAGGACTGGCTGCGCAGTTTTTCCGCGGCCCGGCTCACATAGGCGGCCAATGCCTCACGAATGGGGGGCAGCTCTGTTTGGCGCTCACCGAACATCTTGCTCGAACAGATGGCCTCCTTCGGCGGCGGCCCCTCGTGGAGACTGATGCAGCTGATTCCTCGTAGCTCGCGCGCGGTGCGCCCCATGGTCACCCCGAATGTGTCTCGAAGCGTGCTGATATCGAACTGAGCCAGGTCCCAGGCAGTAGAGATCTTCAACGCAGAAAGCCTGGCCGCCGAGCGGTGGCCAACACCCCAAACCTCACCCACCGGCGCCAGGCGAAGTAACTTCTCCTGCCGGCTTGAATCGGTCAGGTCCAACACGCCTCCGGTGCCTTTCCACTTCTTAGCTGCCCAGTTCGCCAGCTTGGCCAGGGTCTTCGTGGTGCTGATACCCACGCCAACGGGCATGCCGATCTCGCGTGCAAGACGATCACGAATTTGGTGCCCGAGGCCTTCTAGGTCAGGTACGCCTGTCATGTCTCCCCAGGCTTCGTCGATCGAGTAGACCTCAATCCCGGGCAACATCTCGGCAATGATCCGCATCACCCGATTGCTGATGTCGGCGTACAGCGTGTAGTTGCTCGAGCATGCCACCACGCCCTGGCGGCGCATCTCGTCGCGCACCTTGTAGTAGGCCACGCCCATACCGATGCCGAGTGCCTTGGCCTCGGCGCTACGAGCGATAACGCACCCATCGTTGTTCGATAGCACCACCACGGGCCGGCGCTTGAGCGCGGGCCGGCAGATGCGCTCGCAACTGCAGTAGAAGGAGTTGCAGTCGATCAGCGCGAATACACGCCCAGAGGTATTCATTCGGCAACTTGGCTGACTACGAAACGAACCACCCCCCATACCTCGATAGGTACATCGCCATCGAGTTGCACATCCCGAATGTAGGATTCGGCAGCCTGCAGCCAGCGACCACCGAACATGTCCTTCACGACCATGCGCACCTGGTAACCATCACTGCCCAGGTCAACGACGACAAGGCGATCATCCACATGGCCTGCAGCCCGATTCACGATCAGCCGATCGCCCTGGAAGATGCCAAACCCCACCAGGCTCATATCCAGTACCTGCACCGGCCAGATATGAGGTGCAGCCAGATCAGTCAGCAGGTCCAGTGAAAGCCCCTGCTCTTTTTCATCCTCCGCAGGGGACTGGAAGCCGGTAATGCGCAGGCCCTTGGCTACGTCGGTGAGCAAGCGTTCGCGGAGGTGCTCACCTCGGGCGAGTATGGAAAGAGATGGCATCGGAAAATCCAGGGCTATACTGTATGAATAAACAGTATTTGAGATGATCCGACGCCGGTCAATCAGAACCGAGAGGAACGCCGACAGGTGGAGTGGACGACCTCAGTCCTCGACCAACTCATCACGATGGATCTTGACCTGCTTCGGCGCCTCGATGCCTACGCGGATATGCCCGTCGCGCTGACCTCGGTGCATGTGGATGGTGATGCCATCGCGCAGTAGCAGCGCGAGCAGTTTTTCGGTGTCGACGCCGGGGTCAATCGTGAGGCGAATGCTCTCGCCTTCGCGGCGAGTGACAGTCAGAAATCCCATGGCGAAATCCTTTTCCGGTTGGGGAATGTGAGTCCTGCGCGAGCAGTCTAGAACAGGAAGACGAGCACCGAATGTGCAACTGCGCGCAGCTCGAGGAGGTAGTCGATGTGCGGAGGTGTTGAGGCCCGCGAGGCTGATAAGGTCTGGAAAATCTACTTCCCCAATCCCAAGGCAGCCCTACCAGTGCTCCTGGAAGGCTCCGGCCAGCTCGATTGGATTCAGTGGGGCCGGCGCAAGGAAGAGCCTGGCGAAGGCCCTCCTGGCGGCTGGGCGAGACTCAGCACTGTGAAGGCCGGCGGATGGGCCAGGTACCGGCCGCAGCGAGGGCTAGCCATGGCGCACCGTTTCACGGAAAAGGATGGTCATCCTGGCGACAAGAACAGGCAGTCCCATTGGTTCGATGTGCCGGAAGGCTATGCTTTGGAGTGCCTAGTACTGGGTGAAGGAGAACAGCGGCGGGCCTATATCGTGACCACAGATTCACCGGCTGAGTAAGCCTGGATCCATGACAGGTGGCCGCTGTTAGAGCTATAAGGCACAGGCTCCCTAGTTTTCGGAGGGCCCAATGAGCTGCTTAGAGTTGCTGAAACCAGTAACTGAAAGGGTGCTTGCGGCAGGTGCACTGCTGGCCGCGGAGTGGGAACGTCCAAACGGGCCCCGAGGCCACGGAGATAAGGCCGAGATCGACGCGGAGATCGAGGTTGTACTGCGGGCGGGGCTTCTTGAGCTGCTGGATTGCGATTTCTGGGGAGAAGAGACCGGGTCCCGCCTGACTGACCACGAGTACTGCTGGGTAGTGGACCCCAATGACGGAACCAGTGATTTCCTGCTGGGGCGGAAGGGATCGGCGGTATCGGTGGGTCTCCTGCGCAACGCCAGGCCTGTTCTCGGGGTGGTATACGCGCCCGTCACACCTGATCGAGGTCCCGATTGCGTCTCCTGGGCGACAGGATGCAGCCACGTTATCCGCAACGGTCGAGAAGTGCTTTCGCAGTTAGCGCACGCAACCATGGTGCCCGGTAGTCACGTGCTCGTGAGCACAGCAGCAGCCAACAAACCTGAGCTCAATGCTGAGCTGTGCGCGCCTGCTGACTTCATTCCGATGCCAAGCATCGCTTACCGACTGGCTCGTGTAGCGGCTGGCGACGCTGTTGCATGTGCATCTCTGGTACCGGTTTCAGCCCATGATGTCGTCGGGGGGCATGCACTTCTGATTGGCGCGCATGGCGTACTGCTCAATCAGGATGGGCATCCAATTTCATACGACTCAAAGGCTCAGATGGCGACAGTGTCCCAACGCTGCTTCGGGGGCGCTCCAGAAGCTTGCAGTGACCTTGTCCAAAGAGACTGGAACCGATTGTTCGGAGACCGCCCGGACACCTCCGGCTACTGAGCGAATTCAACCAGGCACGGCTTCCGGAGGAGAACATGACTGCGTGGTCAGCGAATTATGAATTTCCGCATAAAATCGCATAATTCGCATCCAGACATGGAATCCACCAGCCGATAGGAAAAAGAAGGCAATTTATTGCGACCATTTTTCCGTCAGCGCGATTCCATGCCGTCACGCGATTTTATATGAAATTATTCAAGGCCAATAATTATTGCCCTGGAATAATTTTCCGGATGGGCTTCTGCGTAAGGCTGGTCATCAGAAGCAGCCCAGCGATAGAGGGGCCTCACCCTAGCTGAGTTTGATGACAGGGTTTTGGGTCGCACCGACATACTGCCTGTGATTCGATGGTCAGGTGCCGTGTGGCATGACTACGAAGGTTCAAAAGAATGGACGATAAGGTAAAGCTAGCTCTGAGCGCCCTGGGCCTGATGATGCTGTACGGGTCGTTTTCATGGGGCAACGCCACAGTCACCCTGTTTATGCATGCCTGGGATATGACCGTTGCATTGGGCTTCAGAGAGGTCTTTGGCTACCTAGTGGCCACCGGCGTTGTAGGCATTCTGTCCGTGCTTACGATTCCAATGTTCTTTGTGTTCAGTCTCGCCATGACCATTGGGCCATGGACAGAGGGCCGGAGCAAATAACGAGGCCGGCCGGGTGCACACACTACTGTGTACTCGGCCTGGCTTACTCTCTGCCGGCAAGAGAGTGGACTTTTCTGCCAAGTAGGCGGAGATGGCGGTTCCTCTTACCTTGCAGCCTTTGCGGCACCAAATGTCTGTGTCTGCTTGTAGCTGACTTTTGTGGGCGACCGCTTTCAGACAGGCGGCGACAGGCTGCTATCGGCCAATAAGTGCCGCACAAATCCCGGCGGGTGCAGATTTCCGGGCGGTTTGCGCCAGATCAGTTGGAGACGCTTTTCAAGCCCCGGGATGGGAAGAGCTACCAGCGCGCCACTGCGAACTTCGTCTTGTACTGCGGAAGCCATCACCAACGACACGCCGAGTCCCGCCCTGACTGCTTGTTTGATTGCCTCGGTGCTGCCTAGCTGCATACCGCTGCGAGGCACGCCCAGCTCGCCAAAGTATTCGGTCAGAAGCCGTCCGGTACCGCTACCCGGTTCACCTCCCAGCATCGGCAGGTCCACCAGACGATCGCGTTCTATGCACCCTGCTTCAGCCAGCGGATGGTCGGGGCTGACGATAAGTACCAGCGGCTCGACCCGCCAGAGGCGGTGTTCGAAGTCGGGGGGAGGGAGCCACCATTCCATGATCGCGGCGTCGAGCTGGCCCGCCAGTAGCTGGTCGGCCACATCCGGGTTGGCGGCGATGCGCAGATCCACCTCGCCCCTCTCATTTGCGGTCGTCAGATAGCTGCGCACGAATGGCTGGAGAAGGTAGGTGCCGATGTTGGAGCTGGCCCCGACGCGCTCACTATTTCCATGCAGGGCTTCTAGCGCCCGGGCGTGCATGTCGAGCAAGGCGGTCGCATGCGGCATGAAGGCCAGCGCACGTGTGGTAGGCTGGCAGCCGCTACGACTGCGCTGCACCAGCGTTACGCCGACCTGCTCTTCAAGCTTCTGCAAGTGCTGCGACACCGTCGGCTGGGCCAGCCCCAACGCCCTCGCCGCGCTCTGAAAACTGCCTGTTTGAACGATCGCTACCAGGCTCTTCAGCCAGACCGGATTCAACATGCGGCAGGCTCGGCCTGGGGCAGACGGTTCGCAGCGTTGATTGGGCGCGCACCTGCCAACGCCTGGATGATGCTCTGCGCTGCACAACGTTCAATCTCCAGGCGCACCGCGCGCACTGCCGACCCTATGTGCGGAGTGAAGAGCGTATTCGGATGCGCGAGCAGCGCAGGATCGATCAGCCGCGGCCGGTCCGCGCGAGCCCAGTCTTCCATTTCGAATACATCCGCCGCATACCCGCCGAGCTGGCCTCGCTCAAGCGCCGCGAGCACGGCGGCTTCATCCACTACCGAACCACGACAGGGGTTTACAAGCAGAGTGCCCGGCCGTACGAGGGCAAGCAGCTCGGCGTTGACCAGATGCTCAGTATCGGCATTCAAGGGAAGCGCCAGCAGGATGAAGTCCGAGCTGGCGAAGAGTTCGCTGCACGCCACCTGGCGCAGGCCGAGCCGTTGCTCGGTTTGTGTATCCAGAGCCTTCGCCTCGTGGTACTGCAGGGTCGCGCCCCATCCCTGCAAGCGCTCAGCCATGGCCTGTCCGATGGCGCCCATGCCAAGGATGCCGACCGTCGCGTTATCCAGCCCCGTGCCGTAGAACTGTGGTTGCCAGCCCTGGAACTCGCCAGAGCGGACGAACGCATCTGCTGCGCGCAGATGCCGCCCCAGCCCCACCGCCAGTCCGATCGCCAGCTCGGCAGTCGGGACCGTCAACAGATCAGGCACGAAGGTCAACCAGACCCCGCGGGCAGTACAGGCGTCCACATCGAAATTGTCGAAGCCCTTGAGCGCGCAGCCGACCACACGCAGCTCGGGGCAGGCTTGGAGAAATTCTGCATCGACCCGATCGGGCATGAACGCCATCATCGCCTGAGCATCGCGGCAGCGGCGCAGAATTTCCTCGCGCGTCAGCGTGCTGTCGCTCTGGTTGGTCATCAGCTCGCAATGTGGCGCCAGCAGTTGCAGGATCTCATCGTGTACTCGGTGAGTTATAACGAGTTTCGGCAGCATGGTTTGTCCTATTTGAAACGTTTGCGCAGCACGCCACTGAAGGCGTCTACTAGCGTGACCATGGCCAGGATGACCAGCAGGATTGCTGCAACCTCCTGGTACTGCATGATGCGCAGCGAGCCCATGAGTTCGAAGCCGATACCGCCGGCGCCAACCATGCCCATCACGGTGGAGGCGCGAAAGTTGTATTCCCAGCGGTAGATCGCCACGTCGGCGAACTGCGGAGTCACCTGTGGCAAAACCGCGTGCAGCAGCACTTGCATCGGCGTAGCCCCCGCCGCCCGAGCGGCTTCCACCGGCGCTTCGTCGACGTGCTCGATGGCCTCGGCGAAGAACTTGCCGACCATGCCGATCGAATGCAGACCCAGGGCAAGCACGCCCGGCAAGGCGCCGAACCCTACGGCTGCAACGAAGATGATGCCCATGATCAGCTCCGGCACCGACCGCAGGGCATTGAGCAGCACCCGGGCAACACCGAACACAAGGGGGTGCGGCGCCGTATTGCGCGCTGCAACGAAGGCCACCACCAGCGAGAACACCACTGCGATGGCCGTGCCGGCGATGCTCATCGCCAGCGTGTCGATCAACGGGCGAATCCAGCTTCGATAGCCCGAAAAGTCTGGCGGCATGGCCTCGCCTGCCAGGGTCGCGATGGAGGGCAGCCCGTTCAGCAGCGTGGTGGCATCGAGCAGCCCCACGTACCAGCAGGCCAACAGCACCACTCCGAGTACAATTGCCACCTGCCCCAGCTGGCGCCACCAACCGAGGCCGAAGCCTCGAAGGATGTGCTCGCGTTGCTCTGCAGGCAGCGCCTGCACGTCATGATGAGTAGACATATCGGTGCTCACATCGTGGCGAAGTCGAGGCCGAGCAGCGATCCCATGTTGCGAATCACATCGTAGTCGGCGTCGGTGATTGGCGCGAAGGCCTCGGCTTTGAAGTTGCGCAGCACTTCGGGATCGTCGATACCGACGAATACATCCCGCACCTTGGTTTTCAGCTCGGGGCTCAGGTTCGAGCGCATCGCCCAGGGGTATTGGGGATATTCGCCGCTGTAACCAAGTACTTTCACCTTGCTCGGATCGATTAGGCCACGTTCGGCTACTTGATTGAAAATTACCTCCGACAGCCCACCCGCATCGGCGTTTCCGTTCGCCACGTTGACGGCAACGGCGTCATGCGTGCCCACAAAATGTTGTTCGTAGTCCTGCCCACCCGTCAGCTCGGCCGTCTCAAGAAGCACGGTTTTGGGAATCAGATGGCTGGACGTCGATGCCCGGTCACCATAGGCCATCTTCTTGCCCTTAAGGTCGGCATACTCATTCACGCCTGACGCCACATTGGCGATAATCACTGAGCGATAGGTCGGCTTGCCGTCGATGACCATGGCAGCGAAGGGCTCGATGTCGCTTTTGCTTTTGGCCATGACGTAGGACAGCGGACCGAAATACGCCAGGTCGATACGGCCAAAGCGCATCGCCTCAATCATCGAGGAATAGTCGGTGGTTACGATCAGCTGCACCTTCTTGTCCAGATGCTCTTCCAGATAATCCTTCAGCGGCTGGTTTCGCTTGATCAACTCCGAGGCGTTTTCGTCCGGCAGCAGCGCAACCTTTAGCACATCCGGATCGGCATCGGCCGCTACGGCGGACAGACTTGAAACAGCGGACAGCAAACAGGTCAATAAGAGAGCGGATAAGCGTTTCATCGGGACATCTCCAGTGAAGGTGCGAGCATGACAGGGGTTTCAGCCGGAGCAGTTGCTGGCTGAGTCGTAGAGCGGCCTGCATAGATGCGCTCAAGCTGCGCATCGGTGAGTTCCGAGGGCGCGGCATCGAAAACGATCTGAGAATCGGCCAGCCCGACGACGCGATCGGCGAAGCGGCGGGCATATTCGAGTTGATGCAGCGAAACGATGGCGGTGATGCCGTCTTCCTTGCAGATGTCGCGCAGCAGTCCGAGAACACGGACCGAAGTGGCCGGGTCGAGACTGGCTACCGGCTCATCGGCAAGAATGATCGCGGGCTGTTGCGCTAGCGCACGCGCGATGCCTACCCGCTGCTGCTGGCCACCGGACAGTTTGTCCACCCGGCTTAGCGCCTTGTCTGCCAGACCGACCCGAGCGAGGCAACTGAGCGCAATCTCCTGATCGGCACGCGGCAGAGGAAACAGCGAGCGGAGCGTGTTGTGAAAGGCCAGCCGACCGGTAAGCACATTAGCCAGTGCGCTTTGACGTTCGATTAGCTGGTGGTGCTGAAAGATCATGGCGGTACGCCGACGATGCTGACGCAAGGCCGAGCCGCTGCCGAGCTCACCGAGCTCGCTGGTGACACTGCCGCGAGTGGGCGTGACGAGTCGATTGAGGCTACGGAGCAAGGTCGACTTGCCTGCGCCCGAGAGACCAAGCAGCACGGTGAACTCACCACGCCGAAATGCAATCGAGGTATCGCGTAGGGCTGTCACGCCGCCTGGGTAGACGACGCTCAACCGGTCGACCCGCAGCACGGCGTCCTGTATCGGATGGGGCGTCATTTGATCACCTTTCGCAATATTGCTGGCCGCACAATTGCGGTTCGCGATGCAAAGGGTAGAAATTCCTTGTTAACGCACTGCTTCTAAATGATGACATTTCGATGAATGCTTCGAATCTGCCGTAGCGGGGCGGCAAGCGAAGCCGTGGAAGAACGGGCGCAACGTAGCGTCTTTCTTCACGCGGGATACAGGAGGCTTTGATTGATACTGCTGCGGATTCGCTACAGTAACGTTGGGCCAGAACGTAATGCCATCCAAGCAAGAGAGCGCACACTAGCGGCCATAAGCGGACATTCTGAATCGGAGGCGGCGAAAATCGCATACCACTCCGCCCAGCAGGGCTAACTTCCCGGTTCCCAATTCAGCAACCCCCAGGTAATGTAGCGATCGAACATATTTAGTGAGATCGCTACATTGATTAATTGGCTATGTCTCGTGATGGCACTGCCTACGGCAAATGCCGCCGAGCGAATGCGCGCTTGGCGCACGTTGAAAAGCGCTGGCGCTGCGGTGCTACGCGATGGGGTTTATCTCCTGCCAGATGGCTCGGCTAGTCGTGAGGTACTGGAGTCCGTCGAGCGTGACGTGCTGGATAGCAGTGGCTCGGCGTCGCTCCTGCCGGTCACTGATCCCCAGGGTGAGCGCTTCATACCTCTCTTTGATCGTGGCGACGACTACGCCAGGTTGCGCTCGGAGGTTGAGCCCCAACTGGCCCAGCTGACGCCCGAGAACGCCCTGGCGACTGCTCGTCAGGCCCGCAAGCTGCGCAAGTCGTTCGCTCAGATCCAGTCGATCGACTTCTTTCCGGGCGAACCTTTGCAACAGACAGACGCGCTGCTACGTGATCTCGAAGTGGCCATCAACCGGGCGCTTTCCAAGGATGAGCCCACCAGCCATGAGCAAGCCATCGAGCAGCTCGATCCGCGGGACTACGAAGGGCGAACCTGGGCGACTCGCCAGCGCCCCTGGGTAGACCGCCTGGCCAGCGCCTGGCTGATCCGCCGCTTCATCGATCCAGGTGCCAGCATCCTCTGGCTTCCCTCTCCTGATGCATGTCCTGCGGAAGCACTTGGGTTCGATTTCGATGGTGCCCGGTTCAGCCACGTCGGCAACAAGGTCACCTTCGAAACCCTGCAGGCTAGCTTCGGGCTGGAGGCTTCAGGACTGCAGCGCGTAGGGGCACTGGTGCATTACCTGGATGTGGGGGGCGCGCAACCCACAGAAGCGACGGGTGTAGAGCGCGTACTGGCTGGACTGCGAGCCAGCATCCAGGACGACGATCAGTTATTAGCCGCGGCCTGCGCCATCTTCGATGGGCTGTTGGCCGCATTCGGCAAGGAAGGACAGAGTGATGAGTGAGACAGCCATGCAAGCGACAGAGCAAGGTCAGGGCAAGGTAGAAAAAGTTGGCCTATTCGAGGCATTTCTGTTCTGGCTGAAACTCGGTTTCATCAGCTTCGGCGGCCCGGCCGGGCAGATCTCGATCATGCACCAGGAGCTGGTGGAGAGACGTCGGTGGATCTCGGAGCGCCGCTTTCTGCATGCATTGAACTACTGCATGCTCCTGCCAGGCCCGGAGGCCCAGCAACTGGCCACCTACATCGGCTGGCTCATGCATCGCACCTGGGGTGGGGTGATTGCCGGCGCACTGTTTGTGCTGCCCTCACTGTTCATCCTGATTGCCCTGTCCTGGGTCTACATCGCCTTCGGCGAAGTGCCCGTGGTGGCGGGATTGTTCTACGGTATCAAACCCGCCGTCACCGCCATCGTCGTTCAGGCTGCTCACCGTATCGGTTCACGCGCACTGAAGAACAACTGGTTGTGGGCGATCGCTGCCGCCTCCTTCGTGGCGATCTTCGCGCTCAACCTCCCGTTCCCGCTGATCGTCCTGGGAGCAGCCATGATCGGCTACCTGGGCGGACGCTATGCTCCCGACAAGTTCAGCATCGGTGGTGGGCATGGCGCGTCCAAGCAGTCCTATGGGCCAGCATTGATCGACGACGACACGCCACCACCGGCCCATGCGCGCTTCCGCTGGTCGCGCTTGGCTCTGCTGGCCGCAGTAGGAGTCGTGCTGTGGGCTTTGCCGATGGGGCTGTTGACTGCCCTCTATGGTTGGGACGGCACCCTGCCCCAGATGGGCTGGTTCTTCACCAAGGCCGCTCTACTCACCTTCGGCGGCGCCTATGCGGTACTGCCGTATGTCTATCAGGGCGCGGTAGGCCATTACGGTTGGCTGACCCCTACCCAGATGATTGATGGCCTGGCATTGGGCGAAACCACCCCCGGGCCACTGATCATGGTCGTGGCCTTCGTGGGCTTCGTTGGCGCGTATGTGCACCAGGTCTTTGGGCCGGAACAGGCATTCCTTGCCGGCGCTGTGGCAGCCAGCCTCGTAACTTGGTTTACCTTCCTGCCCTCGTTCCTGTTCATCCTCGTCGGCGGGCCGCTGGTGGAGTCGACCCACAACGAATTGAAGTTTACGGCACCACTGACCGGCATCACTGCCGCGGTGGTTGGCGTCATACTCAACCTAGCGCTGTTCTTCGGTTATCACGTGCTGTGGCCTGAGGGCTTTGCTGGCAGTTTCGATTGGCCCTCCGCGCTGATCACTGTCGGAGCTGCAGTGGCGCTGTTCCGCTTCAAGCGTGGAGTCATCCAGGTGTTGCTGGGCTGCGCTCTGGTGGGCTTGGCTATCCACCTGCTGCGTTAGGGAGGGGTTATGGGGCGCATATCGATTCACGAGTTCGCCGAGTGGCAGGCTGCTGGTCGCAGCTTCGAGCTGCTCGATGTGCGCCGAGCCATCGTGCGCAACGCCGACGGGGCACAGATCGCCAACGCGAAATGGCAGGACCCCGAACTGCTTTTTTCCTGGAAGGATCAGGTGCCACGGGATCGCCCCGTGATTCTTTACTGCGCGCATGGGCATGAAATCAGCCAAGGGTGTGCCGCTACTCTCTGGGCGATGGGACTGGATGCGCGGTATCTCGTCGACGGCTTTGCAGGGTGGAGTGAAGCCAAGCAGCCGGTGTGCGATTTGGTCTAGCCATCTGGTTCTGGCCGCCTCGCGAGAGGCGACCAGCGCTGCCTTAATTAATGGCAGTGGTACGTCCCTGTGGAGTGGTTGGTATGGCAGCCCTTCGAGTCGGTACCGCCGCTATGGGCAATGGCAGCGCCGGAGGACAGGGCAATCACGGTGGCGATCAGGGCGGCAGAAAGCTTCTTCATGTTCAAACTCCGTTTCGATTGGCTCTTATATGTGATCTAGGTCACGCTCCGGATTATGGCAAAAGGCCTGCATTGAGCAAGGGGATTTTGATCGATCGGTCAGAGAGCCACACGAAGCAACGCCAGCACCGCTAGATGGCCGGGGTAGAAGTAGTAACCCCAACGCCCCACTGGCCATATGTGTTGGGTGATTTTCTGCCGCAATAGCCACAGGCCAACCAGCGGAGCCGCAAAGGTCGTGGCCATGGCCCACCAGGTGCCAAAGGGACCAGCTCCGATCCAGCCGTCACGGCTATTGGCCAACACGCTGAAGACTGCAGGTATGAGCCAGGTAATCCAGGGGCGCTGCACTGCCAGCACCATGGTCGCCGGCAGCAGGACGCCAAACGCGCCATACATCAGCCGATCATGCAGCACTATCGAAACGGTCAGCGTGAATAGCCCCAGCACCAAGCCTGTACGATCGCTGTGATGGACGCTCCAAGCAACTATGAGCCCCAACATCAGTGTCGGCATCACATTCAGCGTATTGCTCATCTCGGACAGCGCCCGATACGGCATCTCGGATATGAGGCTGAAGGCCAGAATCCAACTCAAGTAGCGAAAGTTATTTTCGCTGTACAGATCTCCTGGGAGGGAACGCGACACATTGGCGGCGATGCCAAGGCAGAACAGCGGAAAGGCGAAGCGTCCAACCACGAAAAGCCATGCTGTTGCTTCGGGCCAGAGATAGCGCAGGTGGTCTATGACCATTGTCAGCATGGCGAGCCATTTGACGAGATCCAGGCTGGTCGAGCGCATTACCCCATGATCCCGAGGGTCACCACAGTGAGCACCAGGTATCGAGCCGCCTTGGCCAGTAGCACGATCAAAAAGAAGCTCCAGAAGGGTTCGCGCATGACACCGGCAATCAGGGTCAGCGGGTCGCCAATGATCGGTACCCAGCTCAGCAGCAGTGACCAACGGCCGTAGCGGTGGTAGGCCCGCTGCGCGCGGGCCAGCTTGTCGTCACTGACCGGGAACCAGCGTCTGTGCCGATAGCGCTCAATGTAGAGACCGAGCAGCCAGTTGAGCGCGGAACCCAGAACGTTTCCTGCCGTAGCCACCACCAACAGCATGACCACCGAGTAGTTGCCACTTATCAGCAGGCCGGTGAGCACTGCCTCGGACTGTGCAGGGATCAAAGTCGCGGCACTGAAGGCCGCGAGGAGTAGGCCCAGGTAGCCTGATAGCTCCCACATTTAGGCGGTCAGACCGATCCAGCCATGAACACCGACGTAGATACCGACCCCAATAATGAGCATGCTCGAGAGGTAGGGCGCGCGACGCGCGACCGCTCCCAGCCATGGCCACCGGTTGGAGGCCTGGCGAGCGCCCACCGCAGCAGCTACGCCGACGGATACCAGCGTCAACGCCAGGCCGACACTAAAGCACAGCACCAGAACAGCCCCGAGTGCGACTTCCTTCACCTGCAGGCATAGCAACAGCACCGTAATCGCGGCAGGACAGGGGATCAGTCCTCCGGTCAGGCCGAACAGGATGATCTGGCCTGTAGTGACGTTGCGGTTATTGAAGCGGTTGCGGATATCGTTGGCGTGAGCTCGCTCATGGGCATCCTGGTATCCCTCCAGCGACAGCTCCAGGCCCTGCAGATCGGAATGGTCGTGGCCGTGGTCGTGCTCATGGAAATCGAGGTCATAGTCGTGCGAATGGCCCGCGTGGCCAAGGCTCAGACGCGCGGTGAACTGATGAGGCTCTGGAACTTCCGCGACCGATTCCAGGTATTCGCCGCGATGCACAAAGCGGAACAGCTGAGCTGTCCCATCAGGACGCGTCGTCGACAGATTCACGTCTTCTGCTGGCCAAGAGTGACCAGTCAGAGTGCGCAGACGCCAGCGCGGGGGAACCCCTTCCTCGAAGATCGAGAGTTCGATTCGCCCGTGTCCGGTATCGATTCGGCGAAGCTCGTCATGGTGGTGATCATGCGCATGATCACCTTCTTCGAAACGCCACATCTGTTCGCCACGCCAGGTTCGCCACAGCATCCAGAGCGCGATGGTGATGATGATCGCGGCGGACGCGAGCTGGAAATAAGGTTCCGTCGTCTCGGCATTCAGGTTCTGGCCCAGATACATGCCGCCCATGGCCACCAGCCAGACCACCGCGGTGTGCGAAATGGTTGCCGCCAGCCCCAGCAATACCGCCTGCTTCACGGTGCCGCGGATGGCTACGATGAAGGCCGCCATCATGGTCTTCGAGTGGCCTGGCTCCAGGCCATGCAATGCCCCTAGGAGGATGGCGCTGGGGAAGTACAGCCAGGCGTGAGACGCACCCTGCTGCAGCAATTCGGCAAAGCTCGACATGGTGATACCTACAGGTACTTCGTGATCTGCTTGAAGTCTTCAAGGGAGGTGCGCTCGCCAGTAGCGAGGGCGTCCATCGTGTGCTCCAGGCAGTGATCGATGTGATCTTGAATCAGAGTGCGCTTGGCCTGGCATACGGCCTTCTCCACGGCATGCAGCTGCTGCGCGATATCCACGCACTCACGGCCATCCTCGATCATGGTGATGATGCTGCGCAGATGGCCCTCGGCGCGCTTCAGGCGCTTCATGACATCGCTGTGGCTTTGGTGTCGGTGGCCATGGCTGTGTTCGTGATCGCTCATGCCTTGAGTCCTATGCCTCGATGATTTACGCTCGCATCCTATCCCCCTGGGGGGGATGCGGTCAAACGACCCTGTTGGTCCTTTGCAAGCTGCAAGACATAGGAAAATGGCTCGCCGTAGTGCCTCGAAGAAACCCGTTATCGCATTGATACTGGCCTTGCTATTGGCCTGGGTAGGGCATTCGCTGGCCGCCATCAAAGCACCGCTGATACCGGGGGATTACTCTGGCGCTGTGTCCCATGGTCATTCCCATGACGTGGACGCGCCGGCATTCCCGAGCCACAAACATGCAGCTGACCATAGCCATGAGATCCCCTATCTCGGGTCGGCGTTGACACTACTGTCACGCCCCGAGCGGGAAACCCCTCCCAGCTCGTTGCGGGCAATTGTCCCTGAAGTGCCGATCTACCTGATCGAACGGCCACCACGCTCTAGGTTCGTGCTCTGAAACCGGCCGCCTCGCGGCCCCAGACCACTACAGCCTAGGAAATCGTTATGAATTCGCTTCCCCTAAGCAGGGCAACGGCGCTGATCGCACGCCTGCGTCGATCACTCTTTCTGCCCTTGCTTACCCTCGCTCTACTGATGGCAGTCATGCCTGAGGCGCTGGCCCACGGAGTTCCCGAAGGAGACAAGGGCTTCATCCAGGAAAGTACCGGCGTGATGTTGGTGCCCTTCATCTACATGGGTGCCAAACACATGATCACCGGCTACGACCATCTGCTGTTCCTGTTCGGCGTGATCTTCTTTCTCTACCGTCTGAAGGACGTAGGGCTGTACGTCACGCTGTTCGCAGTTGGCCATTCGATCACTCTGCTCTTTGGAGTGCTTAGCAACATCAGCATCAGCTCGTATGTGATCGACGCGATCATCGGCTTTTCGGTCGTGTACAAGGCCCTGGATAACCTCGGCGCCTTCCAGCGCTGGTTTGGGTACCAGCCCGATACCCGCGCAGCAACGCTGATCTTCGGCCTGCTTCATGGTTTCGGTCTGGCCACCAAGATCCAGGAGTTCGAAATTTCTCCTGATGGCCTGATCGCCAACCTGATTGCCTTCAACGTAGGTGTCGAGATCGGCCAGCTACTGGCCCTCGGCGGCATTCTCATTCTGATGGGCTACTGGCGACGTACCGCCAGCTTCTGGCGCCACGCCTACACCGCCAACGTCGCCATGATGAGCGCCGGCTTCTTGCTCATGGGCTACCAGATCACCGGCCTGATCGTCTCTCAGTAAGGAATTCTTTCTATGTTCAATACCAAGCTTCCGACCCTTAACGAACTCCCCTCGACAGCACAGCTACTGCGCTCCACGATCATCGCGGCAATCATTGCCTGCGTGCTCCTGGTCACCGTGGTAATGCCTTCGGAATATGCGATCGACCCCACTGGCGTGGGCCGAGCATTGGGCCTCACTCAGATGGGTGAGGTGAAGATCCAGCTGGCTGACGAGGCCCGCGCCGATGAGGTCGCAGCTCAGACTCCCACTCCGCCGCCAGCTGAAACTATCGCCGCAGCACCCACTACCCCGGCCGCTCCTGCCGAGGTCATTCCCGCTCCGGAGCAACCGGCTGCGCCTGAGCAGGCTGCCCTGCAGCATGAAATGAGCATCACCTTGAGCCCGAACCAGGGTGCCGAAGTGAAACTGGAAATGAAGCAAGGTGCCAAGGTGAACTACCGCTGGACTGCCAATGGCGGCGTCGTTAACTACGACACCCATGGCGATCCTTACAACGCGCCGCGCGACTTCTATCACGGCTACGGGAAGGGACGCTCAACGCCAGAAGACACGGGTGTTCTGGAGGCCGCATTCGATGGCAAGCACGGTTGGTTCTGGCGTAATCGCACTAGCAAACCGGTGACCGTCACCCTGCGCACTCAGGGCGACTACATCAGCATCAAACGCGTGATCTGACGCCTCATCAGGCAGCCCTACCCGGGGCTGCCACTCACTGTCAGCTGCTGGCCGATTCTGTTGAAAAACTCCCTCGGCGATTTCTTTCGCCGAAAGTGCATGGCTAACGTTGAAATCTGACTTGCTTCAGTGACCTGAATGCTCTGGATTTCACGTAGCAACGCTCGACTAGGGCGTTTCCAGACCCCGAACTGGCAGCTCTGCCGCATACCGAGTTTTCAAAAGAATCGACCAAGAGCAGACATTTAGTGCAGGGTAGGGAAAATAGGTCTGTCCCTTTTCCTCGTCCAAACTCGATGCTCTGTGCATCCAAACAGTGCATCCAGCGACCCGGCTGCTTCAACGGGTGGAGCTACCTCTCCGCGAGAGCTTTCCGTACGAAGTCACCGAAGCTACCCGCCCCCCAGGTGCGGATATCCAGGGCCTTGGCCCCAGCTTTAAAGTCCTTGGGATTGGCAGTAATCACCAGAAGGCCTGCAGACCATTCTCCGTAATCAATGTCGGTCTGATGCTTGAGCAGACCGCTCCCCATCCTCTTCACACCGCTGGCGCCGCCGATTCGGTGTTCGTTCGCGTCGGCATACGCCCGCCCCTCGACGCTGGTCAGGAACCCCCCACCAGTGACGCTACCGTCAGTCTGCAACTCACCGAAACCACCCCCACTTGGGGCCGGGGCATTAATATCCCTGAATTGAAACCAGACTGCGGGTTCTGCTTCTAGGGCTGCCAGTTGCGCTCGTGCGTACTTACCAACTCGCTGGGCGTCTTCACTCGGATGAGAGCCTGCCGGGATCTCAATCAAGCCGAGATCGCTGACGGTGAATTGCAGATCTTCCCCGCACTCGTCGACCAGAACGACTCCTCGACTTTCAAGAATATCCCATGCGCAGTTGTCGATCAGTACCGTTTCACGAGCCATGCTTGCTTTGCCTCCCTGTTGTTGTGCAGAGCCGCAGCTCTCTGAAGCTCGCGTCCAGCAAACAGCTGCCTATTCAACTGCATAGAAATCGGCTCGGACCGGAGGTTTAGATCGTGGCGTGTGATCAAGGCTTTAGCAGAAGACTGGCGCCAACTTTGGGATCTTCATAGCGCACAACAAACCCGTTAAGACGTTGCTGGCGCTGCAGTTGATCCCTAGCTATGTCTGCATGTTCCCGGCCTTTGTAGGGGCCACAAAAGATCCGATTCATGCCATCAGCCGTGGTTGTGTACACTTCATACCCGGCGTCCTTTAAGCGCATTTCAAGCTTCTCGGCTGTCTCTTTACTGCTCAAGGACGCGACCTGGACACTCCACAAAAGCTCATCATTCACAGAAACCGGTTTTTGGGGGGCAGCCGTGATCTTGTTGTTAGCTTCAGTCAGTCGGCGCTGCTGCTCCTTCTCAATCGCTGACATGATTTCAGCCGCATTATTGAACTGCACCAGCTGCCAGTAACCACCCTGGTCACGCAGGGTGAACTTCATCTCAAGGGGAAGATCGAGCTGTTCGTTACGGTAGGGTATGGTCACGATGGCCACCTTGCCCTGCTTCTCGACGTCGTAATCCTGCAGCTTCAACTGCTCCAGGCCAAATGACGATGCCATGCCGTCAAGACTGGCCTTTTTAGCCGCATCACTGGCAACAGCAGGCACTGCAGAGGGCGCGACACGTTGTCCGCCTTTAACCAGCTCGCCCGTTTCGACGTACCGCAAGGTCGACGACTTCAGCCCGCTCACAAGAGTTGGCTTCATCATCTGCACAATGCCCGTGCCCAAGGCACTGCCGAGCGTGCTCCAACCGGAGTTATCCTCATTAGCGGCCTGGAAGAGTGCTTGCGCCATCACATCGTCAATCAGGCGATTGAAGAGCGTGTCGACATCAACATGCTTTTCGAACAAGGCCACGTCATGGTCCTGTACCGCGTTGCGGATCTGCAGGACGGAATAGGTTGGTGTGGTCGTGTAGTAGTAGAAACCACCCACTGAAACGGCAACCAGCCCCAGAACGGACAGAAGTAACTTCCTTTTCATCAGGCTCCTCACAAGCATTTTTGGGGCTATCCAGTTTGTGATCGAAAACCAGCCAGCGCCGGCTTCACACGTCGGAGTTTGGCGTTATCTGTTCTGGCTGGCCAGTAAGCGGGATCTTTTTGTGTGATCAGCGCGCGACGCATCTACCTCTGCCGGTCCCGCCAGCCCCACAACCCAGTCGGTAAATAATCGGAGACACGATATTGATGCTGCCGAGCGTCAGCTCGGGGTCGACTCTGTCTTTCGTGACTGACCGCTTCTGGCCGATAGCTGACGCTTGTAACAGGCGGCTATCGGCCAAACCCAGCCTCACATGGTTACATCCCTACACTTGACAGTCCTAAGGCATCATTTAGATGCAGAGAACCGTCTGCCATAGTGAGTGGATATTTTGCACAACGCATTGGATACTCAAACCAAACAGGGATGATGATGGGGGCCGTGATGGTTCGAGTCAGGCACTTGAGTATTCGAAACTTCCGAGCCATCAGGGCCATGGATTGGGCTCCCTCCGCTGGTATCAACTGCCTGATAGGTCCAGGCGACAGCGGTAAGTCCAGCGTTCTTGATGCCATCGACCTCTGCCTGGGCGCTCGACGCAGCGCCCGCTTCAGCGATACCGATTTTCATCTGCTGAACGTCGCTCACCCCATCCTCATCACGGTCACCATAGGGGCCTTGCCCGATGAGCTGTTGAATCTCGACACCTACGGCGAGTTTCTACGCGGATTTGATACGAACACCAGGCTTTTGGAAGATGAGCCGCGTGCTGACATCGAAACAGTCCTGACCGTGCAGTTACAGGTGGGGGCTGACCTGGAGCCTGTCTGGTCACTCATCTCCAATAGGGCCGTTGCTCAGGGGATAGAGCGTGGGCTGGCCTGGAAGCATCGTGCACTGTTGGCGCCGGCTCGTATCGGCCAATACGCCAGCACACACTTGACCTGGAACCGCAGCTCGGTGCTCAACCGCTTAACTGAGGAGCGTCCGGACTTGGGCGCAGAGCTCGCTCGCGCTGCCCGAGAAGCCCGTGCAGGGTTTGGTAATCAGGCGAGCGCCCAGCTCGCGCAGACCCTCCAAACGGTGGCGCTGACCGCGGCTAATTTGGGGGTGCACGTCGGACATCCACAGGCGCTACTTGATGCACATGCGGTCTCTATCGGCGATGGTGCGATTGCGCTACATGATCAGGCAGGCGTGCCGCTGCATGCATTGGGGACAGGTTCTGCACGACTGCTCACTGCCGGCCTGCAAAGAGCGGCGGCGCAAGCGTCGACAATCGCGCTCGTAGACGAGGTCGAATACGGCCTGGAGCCGCACCGCCTCAAACGCTTGCTTGACTCGCTGGGAGCCAAAGAGGCCAATGCACCTCTGCAGGTCTTTCTGACAACGCACTCACCGGTTGCGCTGCGAGAGCTCAGCAGCAGCCAGCTGTTCATTGTCCGCAAACGACTGGACATCCACGAGGTGCGCGCTCCTGGGCTGTCGGATCACGTGCAGAGCACCTTACGTACGGATCCAGAGGCGTTTCTAGCCAGCTCACTGCTGGTATGTGAGGGAGCGAGCGAAATTGGATTGGCCAGGGGCTTGGACCAGTATTGGACGGAGCGCAATCACCCTTCCTTCTTTGCGCTAGGGGGCTCCTACGTCAACGCTGGTGGCAGTACGCCAGACCTGTGCTTGCAGCGCAGCCTTGTCCTTCGACGACTGGGCTACCGGGTTATGGTGTTCATCGATGCCGACAAGCCACACACTCAGACAGTGCTGGATGAAGTAGTCAGAGAGGGGATCGACGTACTCACATGGCAACAAGGCCAGGCATTGGAGGACGCGATTTTCCTCGGCCTTCCAGATCAAGCGATCGATGCACTGTTGGCCTTCGCGGAGGAAGAGAAAGGAACCGAGACGGTGGCGGAACATATCCGCTCTAGGTCAAGCGGAACGCTTACGCTGGAGCAAATTAAAGGTTCACGCGCACAGGGTGTGCCATACGCACCACCGACCCGTCAGATGCTTGGCCAAGCGGCTCGCACCAGGAATGGTTGGTTCAAGAACGTAACCGCCTTCCAGCACGTTGGGCGCCAGATCGTGGGCCCACACGTCCTGCAGAGCGCTCCTGAATTCCTGAATCTGGTAACTCAGCTGTGGGGGTGGACTCGTGCCACCGGAGATTGACCTGCTGGCGGTGGGACGCGGCTCGGTCACCGCGCCGGCGGGATGCGGCAAAACTCAGCAGATAGCGGAAGCCTTGGGCGCTCACACAGGGAGCAAGCCCATTCTCGTGCTCACCCACACCAATGCCGGCGTGGCTGCGCTACGGGCCCGCCTGACCCAAGCTTCGGTTTCAAGCTCGGCATACAGGGTCGCGACGATCGATGGATTCGCGATGCGCCTGGTGGCCAGGTTCCCGCAGCGCAGCGGAATACCGCCGGGAGTACTTGAGCTGGCCAACCCTGGGCATGATTATCCCGCTATTCGCGCTGCGGCCGGCCGCTTGCTGCAGGCCGGCCACATCACACAATCCCTCCGAGCTACCTACGCTCGACTGCTGGTAGACGAGTATCAGGACTGCAACATCCCGCAGCACACCATTATCACGTGGGCAGCTCAGGTGCTTCCCACCTGCGTGCTGGGTGATCCGATGCAGGCAATTTTTGGCTTCGCGGGTAATGCCTTAGTGAATTGGCAGGCCGATGTGGAGACGCACTTCCCCTCGGTCGGCACTCTCCAAACGCCGTGGCGCTGGCAGCGAGTCGGCACACCTGCATTGGGGCAGTGGCTATTGCGCGTCCGTGCACAGCTCCAGGCCGGGCACTCAGTTGACCTGCTAACAGCACCACCCGAAGTGCAGTGGGTTCAGTTGCAAGCCGACACAGCCAACGCCCAGCGACGGCAGGCCGCAATGGCCCGCGGCAGTGGTGGCCAAGAAAGCGTGCTTATCATCGGGGACTCCAGGCGACCCGCTAGCCGTAACGGATTTGCCAGTCAGACACCCGGAGCCACCGTGGTGGAGCGCGTGGACCTTCCTGAGCTCATTCAATTTGCTCGGTCCTTTGATCCGATGGCCGCTGACGCGCTAACTCCTCTCGTAGGATTTGCCGCGAGCGTGATGACAGGCGTGGGCACCACTGCGCTGTTGGACCGCGTGCGGATCCTACGGTCTGGCCGCGCACAAGTACCGGCGTCCCCTATTGAGGCGGCCGCGATTGCATTCGCTGATGGTCCTAGCTTTGTCGAGGCACAACGCTTTCTGGCAAACCTCAGCCGCTCGCCCCAAACACGCGTTTACCGACCGGAGCTACTGCAAAGCTGCCAAACTGCACTACAGGCAGCCCAGGGCAGCACTGCTGGGCTTTATGCCGCCGCGCTTCAGGTCCGCGAGCGGCAGCGTCACAACGTAAGGCCTCAATTGCGCCGACGTGTAGGCAGCACGCTTCTGCTCAAAGGGCTTGAGGCCGACATAGCGGTGATTCTGGAACCCCAGGAGATGACGGCCCAGCATTTGTACGTGGCTATGACCCGCGGAGCCCGTCAGCTGATCGTATGCTCCCCCACTAACGTGCTGACACCGGCCCCCTGACTTGAATCCAAAGACACTCATCAAGTGTATAGGAAAGTCGGCGCGGTTCAGTTCAAGCGTCGGGATATTCAGTGAATGGGCCCGATCACCCAAGACGAAGGTAGCTCACAACTCAGCTGTTACGCAGTAGGAGGCGGGTGCTCACCAACCCCTTTTCCGCCCGCTTCAACCTCGCTTCCTCGACCCGCACGCCCTGCTCCACTAGGCTGATCAGCCAGCGCAGCAGACGTGCGAAGTCGGTGGGCTGCAGGCTGACCTGCAGGCCGCCATCGCTCTGGTTGTCCAAGCGCTCGATGCTCAGGCTCTGGCCAGCAGCGCTGCCGGTGATCAGCCCCTGCAGCGCGGCGGAATCGATACTGATCTGCGGCTTGCCCTGCAGTGCCCGCACCTGCGGCGCGTGCTCCTGCAGATAACGCATTGACCGGCCCGATCGTTGAAAAAACCCCTTTCGCCGACAAAGAAGGAAGTACCGCCGTGGGCACACGTCAAGACCGCTATGCCATCTACGTGGAACAGGCCAAACACCTGAGCTGGGAAATCAAGACCTTCGAGGTATGGTTAAACTCCTAGCCTCCTGGCATCCGACCAAGCCCGCCCCGAGCGGGCCGAGTCATTGCCGGGTGCAGCACCAGCAACATCACTCTGACGAAAGGCAAGTACATGACACACAAGCAAGTAACCGTTCCCGCCGAAGACATCGACACCCTGCTGGATGCGATCGAGGACAAGCTCCACAAGATCGGCAAAACCTACCGGGCCAACGGCAAGAGCTGGCACGACGATCTGGCTATTACCAGCCTACGCAAGGTCGCAGCACAGCTGGGCACCGACTTCGAAATCCTGTCTTCCGACGAGCCGGATGGCTTCATCATCACGCGCGTCCCGCATACCGCGGCCGAGTAATGCGCCAGCAGCTGCTTCAGGCCGCTGAGGCAGCTGCACATCTCACCCTGGGCCCCAGTTCCGCGTCCGGAGCGGCCCCACAAACCCACTACTAAGATTTCAAACCAGGTGAGCCGCCATGAAGTTCGAAGAGCTTTGGGAACAGGTGTGCCGGGACGGCGTTCCGCCGGCCAAAGAGGCCGCACGGTTCATCTACGACAAGCTCGCCGCACCTGATACGCGCCAAGCGGCGCCGGCGCAGGTAAACGGCCACCATGCGCTGCCATGTCGAACACTGCCAGTAGCGCCGGTACCGCAGGCGCTCATTGACCAGTAGCTGCCGTCAGTGACAGGCTGCTTTCGACTTACCCGACCGTGAAAACTCAGCATATAGTTGCTCATACGCTCGCCCCCAATGCAGCGCGGGAGACTCGCCATGACCATGCCTATCGAACGTACTGCTGCACTAATGGAAGTACGCAGTTTTCTGAATGCCCTGACGAACAGTAGCGAGGTCAGCGCTGAAATAAAGCGTCAGGCCTCGCGTGCCCTTCGCCACTACCCCTCAGCCCGAGAGGTGAACATGCTTGCTGAAAAAGAGGAGTACATACGCAGAATGGGCGGGACAGTTTCAGCTCATCTACTCGTTACCGCTAAGCTTGATGAGACTGGCCGCATTCAGAAGCTTATTGAGGAAGATGGCGAAATCAGAACCTGAGCCGGTCAGAAAAAGCCGAACTCAAGAGCTGCATTTTGGCCCTCTCGGGTTCCATCGTTCGCGAGGGGCAGCCTTATGACTTACGGACGAGACACCCAACAGACCATTCACCTCATCAGCGCTACCAGCACCGCCGTGCCGTAGTAAATAGTCCTTAGCGGCTGAACGCTCCTGCTGCGAAGGAGCATAGTCCTGATCGAATAGCTCGGTCCGAATAGCCGCATGCAGCCAGTAAGGCATCAGATGTCGATAGTCGGTGAAGTAGGAGCTGGATACGCGACTGGCTCGTGCTATGTCTCCGAACTGGTTAGGCCAGCTCACCAGCAGATCCTGCGCCATGCCCATCAAGCGAGCTCGATCGCCCAATCGTAGGCACTCGAAGCGCTGCAAAGCATGTTCGCAGGGGTCGAATAGAAGCTCTGCATCTCGCCAAGCAAAATATTCCCGCAAGCGCCGGCAACGGCCGGGCTGATTGAGCCGCTGTAGGAGGCACTTCAAGCCGCTGAAGAACGCCGGCGATAAAATACCAGCACCCGGTAGCTCCGCACTCCAGCCGTCAGCCAGCAGCTGGCACAACTGCCGCTGAAACCGAACAAGGCTCTCTGGTGCGGAAAGCTCATCCCAAGGTTCGTGACACCAGTCGTGACCACATTTCCCACAATGCATCATCGGTTCCACCGAGGGGAGCAACCGGCATCCGAAGTCTGTGGTGTGGAACTCAATCGGCCCGTGGCACCAAGGGCAGCAATCACGAAGATAGGTGCCATGGACTGGGCAAACCACTGCAAGCGCGAGTCGCCAGTACCGTCGGAAATAAGGGATAGGATCGCCGGCCAAGCACGCACAGCACATCTGGGTTGTGTACGAGCAGATTCGACGACGGTCATGTGGCGAGCGCCCCATCGGCATCAACCAGTCAACGGGACCTCGCAACTTGGGTGCCTCGAACCAGAGCAGCCCCTGATATGCCCACATCCCAGTCGAACAGGCCTGCTCATAGGTGCACCCCACACGCGTCACAAGTCGTCCCAGCAGCTCCTCGTCAGGCACACGATCCAAATCATGAGTAAGGAGCTGGGGGCTGAACCCTAGTACATCCGTGGCGAGGCATTGCAGCTTGACCGCATTGCCTCTCGCAAGGCGGGTCATCCAGGACAACAGTGATTCATCCTCTCGGGGCCGGCTGCGATAGGCCAGGAGAGGATTTCGAGGATCAAAAGGACTGAGAGCGCCCCGTCGCAGGCGGTACATAGCCGGCCGCCTCCAGATACTGCTTAGCGATGTGCTTGGGCTCGATGATTTCGTCGCCGCTGCGAATGGCCATCTCTGCCAGCACCGTAAGGATCTTCACGCTTTCTCCCAGCAGACCCTTGCTGAAATGAAGGAGCTGCAGCAAAGCATGCTCGTCCATCAGATTGGATGGGTTCGCAAGCTTGAAATGCTTCAGGATCGTCTTGATGAAGCGGGCATATTCCTCAAGGCGCTTGTCGGTCCAGGCCGGGAGATATACAGGCCGAAAGCGGTTCCCGATAGATTCGTCCCGGGCCAGGATCGGCTCGATCTGAGGGACACCCGAGATCACTACCGGCACTCGGAGCGTGGTGCAGATACCTCTGATGGCGTTAAGCATCCGCTGATGCTGTGTGTGCGAGCCGCCGTTAAGGTTGAAGGCCTCGTCGATGATCACCATCTTCGTTTCCAGATGGCTCAGAAGGATGCAAATCCTGTGAAGCATCGACTCGTCAGATTCACGAGCAGAGCCAGCCACATTGAATTTACTCAGGATCCGGTGATACAGCCGGCCCTCGATCGGAGCTGCAGGCATGTCGATTAGCAGCACCGGCAGCAAGGCCTTTTCTGCATTGGGATCAGACACCGGCGGGTTACGCTTCAGGAAGTTCTGCAGGATGCTGGACTTGCCGTTCTGGCTTCTACCGAGGAGCGCCATGCACGGCATTCGGTTTGAGTCAGGATGGATCATCAGTTGCTCAAGGTGATAGCGCACCTCTAGCGCGGCTTCATAGCCAACCCAGACTTCCTTCCTCAACTCGAAGATGCGTTGCGCCGTCTCGGGTGAGACGGGCTCGCGCATGATCTTCGCAACCATAGTTAGGCCTCTTCAAACTCTTCAAAGTCAGGAAGATTTTGCAGGTCAATTTTGCCGAGTGAGGCTCGATTCGGCCCCTTGTAGGGAGTTTTGCTTTCACCAGCCAGAGTTTCCTGGAGCGTTGCCTGCGCTGGGCCTGCTGACTTCTTAGCCCCCACCTTCCGGTGTGCCCGCTCTCGCTCACGCTCTCTTGCCGCACCGCGAGTCAGGTTTGTCTCATTGTGAACGATGGCACGTCGCTCCTCACGAGATCTGAAGATGATGTCCTCATTCACATCAGAGATCCCACGGTTATCGATAAAGCGCCGTATGGCCTTCAGCTCCCAGAAGCTAATAGGTGGTCGGTTCATATGGCGATAGCCGATCTCGAAGTACTGCTTCAGATCAGGGTCCCAGAAATAAAGCGTGCTGATGTTCCTGGGATCGTATCTGAAAATGAACTCACGGCCTTCTTTGCTGTTCGTTTTCGACTTCGAACCAATCCACCTTTCCAAGATGGGCCCGTAGTAGTCGATGCACTCCCAACGAACGCCATAGGTTTGGATGGTGCGAATGACGATTGGAAGGAAATCCAAATACAACTGCTCCGGGTTCCCAGAGATTGGAAGAACGCCGGCGCCTGGGAAATCGTCAGTTCCAAAGAGCCCCTCATAGAAGCGTTGTAGAGGAGTTCGGGGCTCCTCAGCGTACGGACTCTTCAGATCTGCACTCTTGCCCTTTAAACCCGAATGAATCTCTACGTGGTACTCACCTAAAATCAGGTGGGCCAGCCATTTTTCGAAATTCTCCAAAGTAAGCACGGCTTTGCCTGCAGAGTCATACTCGGCCTTAGCCCCCACGTTCTGGAAGGTTGTTCCGCTGATCTCGTGGATTCTCGTGTTCAGAGTGCCGAGATAGCGTTCGATGTAAGCCCCGTACTGAGGTTTCTTTTTCTTCCGGAACCGAGCCTTGAACCCATGTTCCTGAGACGCAGCCTCTAGCGCCTGACCTTGAAATTCTTTCGCGTTATCGGAATGGATGACTCGCGGCTTACCCTGGCAGGGCCACTCGTAATCCACCCCCAAATCTCGCATCCATTTGTCTTTCGGCAATATCGCGTTAGTGATCGCAAGTCCTGTGGCAATGGTTCCCGGCGGGTCAAATGAGATGTACCAACCGACTACCATGCGCGAGAACGTATCGATCACAACCGTGATCCATGGGCGACCGATAGCGACCCGGTCAACGGAATCAACGAGCTCTATATCCACCCATGTATGGTCGATTTGCCAGAGCGAATACAGTCCATTTACACCAGGCAAGGATCCGCCATTGACCCGGTACTTCAAGGCGGCATTCTCCCCGTTGCGAGCGAGCTCACGCTCAACAGGTCGAATTTCGTTCAGGCGATTTAAGAACGTTCCTTTAGCAGGGCTCTGCAATCCGAGCGTCCTGCACTGGTCCTTCAGTTCTCTATAAGCGGCTGTCGGGCCGGGCTTTTCAGCCTTGAGATACTTATCCTTGATAACCTGCTGGATAACCGCCTCAACTTCTGTGCTAAGGCGTTTCGTCCCTGTATCACCACGGCGACGGCGCAGCAGGCAACGGATATTTCGACTCTCTTCTAGCTTATTCAGCCAGCGATAAACCGTCGGTTGAGAGGCAAGCAACTCTTCCGCGACAGCTCGAACTTCTGCAACTGATCGCCGCCTGAACATCAGAGGCTCCAGCCAGTGAAACTTATGTGTAGCTTCCTCCCATGCGTCTGGATCAACCTCATTGAGCTCAACTGTACTTATTACTGCCCGCTTCCCCATCGAACGGCTGATGTCAGCAATCAGAACCGTCCTTCTCTTGCCGGTTTCGACAACCGAGACCTCAACTGCAGTGGTGGAGACAAATCGCAGCACACATACGTGCTGCTCTTCGAACGTCAGAATCGCACCTGGTCCAACGTGAATGGTCGACGTGCTCATTGCTTCATTACTCCGAGCGTGATCACTCCACGATCAGTGATCCAAATCGGCGAGTTCATATTGAACGGTTGGGCCAGATCCGTACCTACCAGCTCCAAGGTCACCAGGTTCCACAACCAGGGGGTCAGCCTAGCCTGCTCCATCTTGTCGCTCGTGATGTAGGTAAGCACCTCCCTAGAAGTACCTTTGTTCCCTTCATAGAGCGCTTCGAGAAGCAATCGCTGCATCCGACCTGCGTCTGGCTGCTCCCCTAAACGAAAGCTTCGGTAGTGCATGAAGTGTTCGACATTGACCAGATAGGGCGTACGAATCTCGGTTTCTGTGATGATCTTGAAACGGCAACCATAATCCCTTGCCCACCTCATAGCTGCCTGGAATTTTGGTCGTAAATCGGCCCACTTCGCTGCCAGCTCTACTCGAGTTTTCACCTCATAGACGGTGGGCTTGAGCCAAGGCTCCTCAGCTTGAGCATCTGCCGTGTAAGAGACGATCACGTCCGGAGTGAACTCACGCCAACGCCCATTCGGAGCCCTCCAACGGATCTTGAACGGCTGTGCCTGATAGCCCTGAACACGGTTGTCGTAATCGAGCAACGAAAGGAACTGCTGTTCCAGCATCGACTCGGTGCGCTGTACACGCACCCCCTTAGAGTTCGGGATGTAGCCGGTATTGGTGTAAGAGCTGGGGCCAATCTTACGGACAGCCATGTGCAGCCCCTCCATCAGCTCGTCGAGATGCTGGGGGAACTGGTAGGGGGTCACGTCTTTGATATGAGGGCGCACGGCGCATTTTTCTCACACTAATTGGTCTTTTTATCATATAGCATTTTCCTTCATACCAAGGACGGCGGCCGCTTCGACCTGGCCATCGCGCTGGGCATCCTCGCCGCCAGCGGACAACTGCCGGTGGAAAGCCTGGCCAACTGCGAATGTCTGGGCGAACTGGCGCTTTCCGGCGCAGTACGGCCGGTGCAGGGCGTGTTGCCTGCCGCACTGGCCGCCCGCGCGGCCGGACGCGCCCTGGTCGTGGCGAAGGCCAACGCCGAGGAAGCCAGCCTGGCGTCCGGGCTGGTGGTCTTCGCCGCCGACCATCTGCTGGAGCTGGCCGCCCATTTCAGCGCGAAGACTCCGCTGGCGCCGTTCCAGGCGCAGGGTCTGCTGCGCCGCCTGCTGCCCTACCCCGACCTTGCGGACGTACAGGGGCAGATCGCCGCCAAGCGCGCGCTGCTGGTCGCCGCGGCCGGATCGCACAACCTGCTGCTGAGTGGTCCACCAGGAACCGGCAAGACCCTGCTGGCCAGCCGCCTGCCGGGGCTGCTGCCCGCGCTGGACGAACGCGAGGCGCTGGAAGTCGCCGCCATCCACTCCGTGGCCAGCCACACACCGCTGGAAGCCTGGCCGCAGCGTCCCTTTCGGCATCCGCACCATAGCGCTTCGGCACCGGCGCTGGTCGGCGGCGGCAGTCGCCCGCGCCCCGGCGAAATCACCCTGGCTCACCAGGGCGTCCTGTTTCTCGACGAATTGCCGGAGTTCGACCGCAAGGTCCTGGAAGTCCTCCGGGAGCCCCTGGAAAGCGGCGAGATCGTCATTGCCCGGGCCAACGACAAGGTGCGTTTTCCTGCACGCTTCCAGCTCGTCGCGGCGATGAATCCCTGCCCGTGCGGCTACCTCGGCGACCCCAGCGCACGTTGCCGTTGCTCCGCCGAGCAGATCCAGCGCTATCGCGGCAAGCTGTCCGGGCCGCTGCTCGACCGCATCGATCTGCACGTCGCCGTGCTGCGCGAGCCGATGGCCCTGGATACCGCCCCGCGACACGGCATGGGCAGC
This sequence comes from Pseudomonas sp. UBA6310, assembly GCF_002438225.1. Taxonomy (NCBI): domain Bacteria; kingdom Pseudomonadati; phylum Pseudomonadota; class Gammaproteobacteria; order Pseudomonadales; family Pseudomonadaceae; genus Pseudomonas; species Pseudomonas sp. UBA6310. The sequence goes on from NZ_DJTK01000083.1 coordinate 141,051, forward strand.
CACGAGGCGGCAACCATCGTCGCGGCGGCGCGCCAGCGACAACTGCGGCGCCAGGGCATGGCCAACGCGTTCCTCGACCTGCAGGGGCTGCGGGAACATTGCCTGCTGAGCGCGGAGGACCGCCTCTGGCTAGAGGCCGCCTGCGAGCGTCTCGGCCTGTCGCTGCGGGCAGCGCACCGGGTGCTGAAGGTGGCGAGGACCCTGGCGGACCTCGAAGACGCCTCGTCCATCGACCGCGCTCACCTCGCCGAAGCCCTGCAGTACCGCGCCAGCGGCCTGGCTTAGGACGGCTGCTGCGGGTTGGCCTGGCGCGGACCGCCCGAGAGCAGCCGGACGAGATGCTGCAGCGCCAGCGGTCGGCTGATCAGGTAGCCCTGTACCTGGTCGCAGCCGAACCGCGCCAGCAGCGCCAGTTGTTCGGCGCTTTCCACCCCCTCAGCGACCACGTCCAGACCGAGGTTGTGCGCCAGATCGATCATCGCCCGCACCAGCCGATAGCTTTCCGCCTTGTCATTCATGCCGCCGACGAAACTCTTGTCGATCTTCAGCAACGCGATGGGCAAGCGGTCGAGGTGAACGAAGGAGGAAAACCCGGTACCGAAGTCATCCAGGGAAAAGCGCACGCCGAGCTTGCGCAGTGCCTGCATGGTCTGGCGCACCTGGTCGCTGCGGCGCATCACCGCCGTCTCGGTGAGCTCGAACTCCAGCCAGCGCGCGTCCACCTGGTTTTCCTCGATCAGCCGGCTCAGGGTCGGCAGCAACTGGCTGTCCTGGAACTGGCGGAACGACAGGTTGACCGCCATGTGCAGCGCCGGCAGGCCCTTCGCACGCAGGTCCTGCATGTCGCGCAGCGCGCGGGAGATCACCCAGTAGCCGAGCGGCACGATCAGGCCGCTCTCCTCGGCCAGTGGAACGAACTCGCTCGGCGCCAGCAGCCCCCGGCGCGGATGCTGCCAGCGCACCAGCGCCTCGACGCCGAGGAAGCGCCCGGATTGCAGGCACAGCCGCGGCTGGTAATGCAGCACCAGTTCGTCGCGGCGCAGCGCCCGGCGCAGCTCGCCTTCCAGCCGGGCGCGGGTACGGGCACTGTGGTTGATGCGCTCGTCGTAGAGATGGAAGGTGCAGCCCTGGGCGTTCTTGGCCTGCTGCATGGCGATGTGGGCGTGCCACATCAACGGGTCGATCGCGCCACCATTGGCGTGCGCCAGGCCCAGGCTGCAGCCGATCAGCAGGCTCTCTCCCTCCAGCCAGTAAGGCTCTTCCAGGGCCTCGACGACCCGCGCGGCGAGCCGCTCGGCGCGGCGGAAGTCGTTGGAGGTATCGATCAGCAGGGCGAATTCGTCGCTACCCAGGCGTGCCAGGCGATCGCTCTCGCCGAGCTGGTCCTTCATCCGCGCGACCACTTGCAGGATCAGCCTGTCGCCGGCCTCGTAACCGAGGCTGTCGTTGACCGCGCGAAAGTTGTCCAGATCCAGGTGCCCGAGGGCGAAGCCACGGCCCTCCTGCTCGGCCATGCGCGCACTCAGCAGCGCCTGGAAACCCTGGCGGTTGGCGATGCCGGTGAGCGGGTCCAGCTCGCCGAAACGGCGACGCAGGCTGCGCTCGGCGACATAACGCAGGCAGCGGCGCAGCGTCGCCGGACTGGTGTCGTCGTACACCAGCCAGTCGCTGACGCTGGGCGGCACGCTTTCCGGTTCCGCCTCCAGCAGCATCACGATGGGCACCGTGCTGGCGCCGGCCGCCGGCAACTGGTCCGGCGTGCAGAGCAGCAGGCAGTCGTCGTCGAGCAGTTCAGCCACGCCTTCCCAGGACGGCGCGCTGACCAGTTGCGGCGCATTGTCGAGGGTCGTCAGCCGGTCGCGCAGCAGCCCGACCCAGGACGGATCGTCGCCAAGAAGAATCAAACGCGAGGGTTGCACTAGCGCGGGCACGCGACCTCCCCAGGCCATGACAGTGTTCGCCGGAGCCTCCCTCACCACTACGACGGTGGCCAGGCTGCGGATCGCGGCCTCGCATCACCGCGCGAGGGGCTCAACCCGTGCTGCCTGGCACTGTTCGGGAGTCGTTTTTCTGGCGGTCTTCCCTGACCCGGCCGGGCGCGAAATCGTCGACGGCCATTTGACAATTCACCCGTAGCCTACTGGAGCAGGCGAAATAACCAAGCCGTGGCACGCTGCCATCAGCGCAACGGCGCGAGCCAGCGGCCGAGTGCCTGCTAGAATGCCGCCCCTTCTCCTGAGCGAAACGCGACGACCATGTCCCGACTCAATCCCCGGCAGCAGGAAGCCGTGAACTACGTCGGCGGCCCACTTCTGGTGCTCGCCGGCGCTGGCTCCGGCAAGACCAGCGTGATCACCCGCAAGATCGCCTACCTGATCCAGAAATGCGGCATCCAGGCGCGCCACATCGTCGCCATGACCTTCACCAACAAAGCGGCGCGCGAGATGAAGGAGCGCGTCGGCACGCTGCTGCGCGGCAGCGAGGGCAAGGGGCTGACGGTCTCGACCTTCCACAATCTGGGCATGAACATCATCCGCAAGGAGTACGCGCACCTGGGCTACAAGCCGGGCTTCTCGATCTTCGACGATGGCGACATCAAGGCGCTGCTCACCGACATCATGCAGAAGGAATACGCCGGCGATGACGGCGCCGACGAGATCAAGAACCTCATCGACAGCTGGAAGAACGAGCTGATCCTTCCCGACGAGGCCCTGGCCAACGCGCGCAACCCCAAGGAACAGACCGCCGCCATCGTCTACCTGCACTACCAGCGCACGCTCAAGGCGTACAACGCGGTGGACTTCAACGACCTGATCCTGCTGCCGGTAAAGCTGTTCCAGGAGCACAAGGACATCCTGGAAAAGTGGCAGAACCGCATCCGCTACCTGCTGGTGGACGAGTACCAGGACACCAACTCCAGCCAGTACCTGCTGGTGAAGCTGCTGGTGGGCATGCGCAACCAGATCACCGTGGTCGGCGACGACGATCAGTCGATCTACGCCTGGCGCGGCGCGCGCCCGGAAAACCTGATGCTGCTGAAAGAGGATTACCCGTCGCTGAAAGTGGTGATGCTGGAGCAGAACTACCGCTCCACCAGCCGCATCCTCAAGTGCGCCAACACCCTGATCGCCAACAACCCGCATGCCTTCGAGAAACAGCTGTGGAGCGAGATGGGCATGGGCGACGAGATCCGCGTGATCCGCACCCGCAACGAGGACGCCGAGTGCGAGCGCGTGGCCCTGGAAATCCTCACCGAGCACCTGCGCACCGAGCGCCCGTACAGCGATTTCGCCATCCTCTACCGCGGCAACTACCAGGCGAAACTGATGGAGCTGAAGCTGCAGCACCACCAGATTCCCTATCGCCTGTCCGGCGGCACCAGCTTCTTCGCCCGCCAGGAGGTGAAGGACCTGATGAGTTACTTCCGCCTGCTGGTCAATCCGGACGACGACAACGCCTTCCTCCGGGTAATCAACGTGCCGCGCCGCGAGATCGGCTCGACCACCCTGGAAAAGCTCGGCAACTACGCCACCGAACGCAAGATCAGCATGTACGCCGCCAGCGACGAGATCGGCCTCGGCGAACACCTCGACAGCCGCTACACCGAGCGTCTCTCGCGCTTCAAGCGCTACATGGACAAGCTCCGCCAGCAGTGCTCGCAGGACGACCCCATCGCCGCGCTGCGCAGCATGGTGATGGACATCGACTACGAGCAGTGGCTGCGCCAGAACGCCTCCAGCGACAAGGTTGCCGAGGCGCGCATGGGCAACGTCTGGTTCCTCGTCGATGCGCTGAAGAACACGCTGGAGAAGGATGAAGACGGCGAGATGACCATCGAGGAGGCCATCGGCAAGCTGGTCCTGCGAGACATGCTCGAGCGCCAGCAGGAAGAGGAAGAAGGCGCCGAGGGCGTGCAGATGATGACGATCCACGCGTCCAAGGGGCTGGAGTTTCCTTCGGTGTACATCCTCGGCGTGGAGGAGGAAATCCTTCCGCACCGCTCCAGCATCGAGGCCGACACCATCGAGGAAGAGCGCCGCCTGGCGTACGTCGGCATCACCCGCGCCAAGCGCAACCTGACCATGACCTTCGCCGCCAAGCGCAAGCAGTACGGCGAGATCATCGAGTGCGCGCCGAGCCGGTTCCTCGACGAATTGCCGCCCGAGGACCTGGTCTGGGAAGGCCAGGAAGACGCACCGGTGGAAGTGAAGGCCGCGCGGGGCAACGACGCCCTGGCGGCGATGCGCTCGATGCTCAAGCGCTAACGCTCCATAGATAACGCTGCTTGGCGCCATCGACAAAAGTGATGAGTAACCACAGCGCGGGTGTGGTCTAGTTGAACCCAGGGTTTCAACGCCGCCACCGCGCGGACATCGTTACTTTTTCGAGGAGAGCACCATGGCCACTGCAAGCGCCAAGCAGGAACTGAAAACCGTCAAAAGTGTCCGCGACGAGGCCGCGAAAGGCCCGGATGCCGGCATCGGCAACGCCGTCGAGATCGGCAAGGCCCTCACCGTGCTGGTATCGGACATATTCGCGCTGTACCTTAAGACCAAGAACTTCCACTGGCACGTCAGCGGGCCGCACTTCCGCGAGTACCACCTGCTGCTGGACGACCAGGCCGCGCAGATCTTCGCCATCATCGACCCGATCGCCGAACGCGCACGCAAGATCGGCCAGCCGACCCTGCGCTCGGTGGAGCAGGTGGTTGCCAGCAAGCGCCTGCAGAGCAGCGAAGTGGAGAACCTCAGCGCCGAGCAGATGCTCAGCGAGCTGCACGCCGACAACCAGGCCCTGGCCGCCTACATGCGCAGCACCCACACGCTGACCAGCGACGCCAACGACGTGGCCACCACCAGCCTGCTGGAAGAGTGGATCGACCAGGCCGAAGAGCGCGCCTGGTTCCTCGGCGAAACCCTGCGCAACCGCTGATTCCGACTCGCGCCACGAACGAACGCCCCGCCTTTTCGGCGGGGCTTTTTTTTGCGCCGGACGCCGTTCCGCCTGGCGATCACCGCCGGTCGCGCAACTTTCGCTCTGCGCCGGGCATCGAACCCGGACAGGCGCGCCATCCCGAGCGCCCGACCACGCAGAGGGACCTCGCCCATCATGCAGATCACCCTGGTGCGCCACGGTCGCCCGAACTACTCCGGCGCCGAACGCTGTACGCCCCGCGAAATGAAGACCTGGATCGAAGGCTACAACCGCGCGCCGGTGGTGTGCTCCGAAGTGCCGCAATCGCTGATCGACCAGGCGAAGCGCACCGAGGTGTTCGCCTGCAGTTCGATCTCGCGCTGCGTGGAATCGCGCACCCGCATCGCCGGCGGATGCACCGACGAGGTCGACGAGGTGTTCGCCGAAGCGCACCTGCCCTACCCCGACTGGAACGGACCGAAGCTGCCGGTGAAGGTCTGGCGGATACTGTTCCGCGGCGCCTGGTTCCTCGGTTTCGCCCGCCACACCGAATCGATCCGGGTGTCGCGCAAGCGCGCCCGCAAAGCCGCCGACCGCCTCATCGAACTGGCCAGGATCCATGGCAGCGTGATGCTCATCGGCCACGGCATCATGAACGTGCTGATCTCCGCCGAGCTGCGCAAACGCGGCTGGTCCGGCCCGCTCAACCTGATCCTCAAGGATTACTGGCAGCCCTGCGCGTACCGCAAGGCACGCTGAGCGCGGCTGCGAAGCCCCCGGCGACGCCCGGTTTCCCGAGGCGCACGACCGGGGGTTCAGGCCTTTTCCGTCAGAACCAGAAGCGCAGGCCGGCGACCAGGCGCGAGTCGCTGCGCGCCTCGTCCCGATCCTCCCCGAGCGACGCGGTTTCGCCGAAGCGCCGGGCCCACTCGATGCCGACGTAGGGCGCGAACTGCGGCGTGACCTCGTAGCGCAGGCGCAACCCGAAACGGCCCTCGGCGAGCCCGCTGCCGATCGCCCTGGCGCGGTCGTCCCTGCCATAGGCGTCCAGCTCCAGCTGCGGCGCCAGCACCAGCTTCTGGCTCAGTTGCAGCTCGCGCTCGACCTCCAGCCGCACCGCACTGCGGCCGTTCGGCCCCAGGTAGGCGCTGGCCTGCACCTCGAACCACCAGGGCGTGGTGCCGGCGATGCCGAAGGCCAGCCATTGCCGGTCGGGATCGCTGCCGAAGTCCTGGCGTACACCCAGGCGGCTGTCCCAGAAGGCCGCGACGGCATGCGACCAGAGCAGCTCCGCGCGCCCTTCGCTCTCGCCGCCGACACGCTCACCCTCGCTCTGCAGCCAGAGCTTGTCGGTATCGCCGCCCCACCAGGCGTCCGCGTCCCAGGCCAGGCCGTGGTCATCGCGCCCGTCCCGGTACTCGAGCCGCTCGAACAGCACCTGATGGGCCAGCGACTCGCCGTGGCGGTGCTGGCCGTGACTGGCCGGCATCGGCATCGGCGGCGCCTGCTCTTCGCGCGGCAGGATGCGGTTGGCGTCTCCCGCGTC
>NZ_DJTK01000083.1:147847-213980 GCF_002438225.1 Pseudomonas sp. UBA6310
TGCATGTCGTGCGTCATGCCGGGCATTTCCTCGGCCTGCAGCGCCGGAGCGAGCGCCAGCGCGGCGATCATCAGTAAACGCCTCATGCGACCACCACCTTGCGGAACATGCCCGCTTCCATGTGATACAGCAGGTGGCAATGGAACGCCCATTCACCGGGCGCATCGGCGCTGACCAGCAGCGCCACCTGCTTGCCCGGCTGGACGTTGACGGTGTGCTTGCGCAGCAGCACGCCGCTCGCCTCGTTCTCCACCTCGAAGAACATCCCGTGCAGGTGGATCGGGTGATTCATCATGGTGTCGTTGATCAGCCGCAGGCGCAGGCGTTCGCCGTAACGCAGGGGGATCGGCTCGGCCTCGTTGTACTTCAGCCCGTCGAACCCCCAGACGAAACGCTGCATGTTGCCGGTCAGGCGCAGCACCAGATCGCGTGTCGGCGGTCGAGGGTCGAGTCCGCCGCCCAGGGTGCTCAGGTCGGCGTAGGTCAGCACGCGACGGCCGTTGCCGCGCAGCCGCGGGCCGGGATCATCCAGCACGTCGGACGGATTGGCGACGCGCATGTCGACCTGCGCCGAGGTCGGCAAGGGCGCGCTGGCGGGCATGGCGGCGTGATCCATCCCGGCCATCGATCCATGATCCATCCCCGACATTGCCATGTGTTCCATGCCGGCCATGGTTTCCTCGCCGTGGCCCATGTCGCGCATGTCCAGCCAGACCGGCGGATCGAGGCGCGGCACCGCCGCCTGCATGCCGGCCACCGGCGCCAGGGTCGCGCGGGCGTAGCCGCTGCGGTCCATGGACTGGCAGAAGATGCTGTAGGCCTGCGCGTCCGGCATGCGCACCAGCACGTCGTAGGTCTCACCGGGGGCGATGCGGAACTCGTCCACCGTCACCTCGGCGACCGCCTGGCCATCGGTGGCGACCACCGTCAGCGGCAGGCCGGGAATCCGCACGTCGAAGTAGGTCGAGGTGCCGGCGTTGATGAAGCGCAGGCGCACCCGCTCGCCGGGTTCGGCGATGGCCGTCCAGTTGGCTGCCGGCGTGGCGCCGTTGACCAGGTAGGTGTAGGTAGCGCCGGACACGTCCTGCAGGTCGGTGGGGCTCATGCGCATGCGGTTCCACATCGCGCGCCTGTCCCAGGCGGCGGCCAGCCCGAGGTTTTCGACGTCGCGGGCGAACTGCGCCACGCTGGGCTTGGCGCGGGCGAAGTATTCGCTGTCCGCCTTCAGCCGGCCGAAGATGCGCATCGGGTCCTCGTCGGTCCAGTCGCTGAGCATCAGCGTGTAGTCGCGCTCCACCGCCAGCGGCTCGCCGTGTTCGGGCTCGACCAGCAGCGCGCCGTACAGCCCGGTCTGCTCCTGAAAGCCGCTATGGCCGTGATACCAGTAGGTGCCGGCCTGCAGCACGCGGAAGCGGTAAGTGAAGGTTTCCCCCGGCGCGATGCCGGCGAAGCTGATGCCGGGCACGCCGTCCATGTCGGCCGGCAGGAGGATGCCGTGCCAGTGGATCGAACTGGGTACGGCGAGGCGGTTGGTCACCCGCAGGCTGACCTCCTCGCCCTGGCGCCAGCGCAGGGTCGGCGCCGGCAGCGAGCCGTTCACCGTGGTGGCGAGCGCCGCGCGGCCGGTGTAGTTGACCGCCTGCTCGGCGATCTCCAGTTCGAAGCGATTACCCGAGAGTTGCCGCGGCGAAGGCGCGACAGCCTGCGCCAGTGCGCCCTGCGGCCAGCCGCCGGCGAGCGCCAGTGCGCCACCGGCGCCCAGCCCCTGGACGAAACGGCGCCGCGAAAGCGCCGGAAAGGATGCGTTCATCTGTGAAATCCTGATCGAGCGGAACAGCCGCGGTCGCGAGAGGACGACGGCGGAGGTCCGCGAAAGTCGAAAGAGAAGGAAGACGCGCGATCAGGCGAGGGAGCGCGGCGGGCGCCGCAAGGGGTCGGGAACGATGCTTCGGTAACGCTCGGGATCACCGAGCAGGGGCGCGGCGTGTACGGGCGCGGCGCCGGGTTCCATCAGGCTGGAGGCCAACGGCAGGGCGACGCAGGCCAGGCAACAGAGACCGAGGTCGTGGTCCATGCTGGCGGACGAGCTGTCGCAGGAGGCAGCCATCGCGGCATGCGCCGAGGCCGTCATCAGGCCGCCGTCATGGCTGGTCATCGGCATCTGCGTGCAGTCGATCATCGCCGACGCCGCCATCCCCCGCCCCGCCGTGGTGGCGAGCAGCAGCAACATGAGCAGGATGTGCAACGGACGATTCATCGGGGCGATCCGCGTGGGCGTGGTGGGATTCTAACTGAGCCAAAGGCGAAGAACAGCGGCGCGACACGCCTGCTTGACCTATTGCAAGTTTTCCGCCCGGCGGCCGGTGGAATTGACGGGCATACCGAGCCGTTTTGCGGGAGAATGCGCGGCTTTCCTTGGGGTCGCAGGGGGCCGCGTTCGTGGAACTGTTGAAAGAGAAAATTCGCACCGAAGGCATCGTGCTGTCGGAGCAGGTGCTGAAGGTCGACGCCTTCCTCAACCACCAGATCGATCCGCGGCTGATGCAGCAGATCGGCCACGCCTTCGCCGAGCGCTTCCGCGATCAGGGCATCACCAAGATCGTCACCATCGAGGCCTCGGGCATCGCGCCGGCGGTGATGGCCGGCCTGGAGCTCGGCGTGCCGGTGATCTTCGCCCGCAAGTACCAGTCGCTGACCCTGCGCGAGAACCTGTACATCTCCAAGGTGTTCTCCTTCACCAAGCAGACCGAAAGCACCATCGCCATCTCCGCCAAGCACCTGCACGCCAATGACCACGTGCTGGTAATCGACGACTTCCTCGCCAACGGCCACGCCGCCAAGGCCCTGCTCGACCTGATCGGCCAGGCCGGCGCCAGCGTCGCCGGGCTCGGCATCGTCATCGAGAAGTCCTTCCAGGAAGGCCGCAGCCTGCTGGAAAACGAGGGCTACCGCGTCGAGTCCCTGGCCCGGGTGAAATCGCTGAAAGACGGCAAGGTCACCTTCGTCGACTGACCGGCGGCGACGGCCGACTCAGTGCGGCGGTCGCCACAACCCCACCAGCAGCCCCTGACTGCCGGCCACCGGATCGGTCAGCGGCGGCGCGACGCGGGCGATGCGCGCACGGTGGGCGTCATGGGTCGCCGCGTCGGGGCGCTGCAGGTCGAAGTCGCACTCCGGTGGATAGGCGCCGACCACCAGGAAATCCTCGCTGGCCTGCAGCCGGCAATGCCCGGTGCCGGCCGGCAGCACCAGCGCATCGCCGGCGCGCACCTCCACCTCGGTTCCCGACTCGCCGCCCAGCAGCAGGCGCGCCCAGCCGCTCGCCACACCCAGCGCCTCGTGGGTGTCGGCGTGGTAGTGCTGATAGTCGAACACGCTCGCGCGCCAGCGCGGCGGCCACAGGTGGCTGGCGAAGAGCCCCTCGAAACGCTCGGCGAGCGCGTCCTGACCGAGCGGCAATCGACGGTAGATGAGCACCGGCAACGGGCTGTTCGGCGTGCGCCCATCGCTGGCGAAATGCAGGGTCTCCGGTCTCGGCGCGGTGCTTGGCATCGCTTGCTCCTCAGCGTTGGGCGGTGGCCTTGAGGCCGGCCAGCACCAGTTTCTGGTAAAGCTGCTCGCGCAGGCCCTCGGGTTTTTCCAGCCCCATGCGCTCAAGGTGCGCGGCATAGGCGGCTGGCTCCGGCAGGTCGAACAGCGTGGCCATGCCCAGTTCGAGAATCTCGCTGAGCTTGAGCTTGCTCTTCAGCCAGCGCAGCGCGCGCAGCAGCGCCTGCTCCTCGGCCGTGAAATCGCAGCCCAGCGGATATTCGGCGAACAGCCGCGGATGCTGCGACTGTACGTCGAGCAGTCGCCAGGGCGTGTTCTGCCGGTGGACCCAGTCCAGCTGGAAGTCCGCCGACAGCTTGCCGGCCTTCTGCGCCTGCTCGATCAGCGCGTCCTGGAACCGCGAGTCGGCGATGCGCAGCAGCGCCTTGATCACCTCCTCGTCGTTCTTGCCGCGCAGGTCGGCGATGCCGTACTCGGTGACGACGATGTCGCGCAGGTGGCGCGGAATGGTCGTGTGGCCGTACTGCCAGACGATGTTCGAGCTGGCCTCGCCGCCCGACTCGCGCCAGGCGCGCAGCATCAGGATCGAGCGCGCGCCCTCCAGCTCGTGGGCCTGGGCGAAGAAGTCGTACTGCCCGCCAACGCCGCTGAGCACGCGGCCGTCCTCCAGCTGGTCGGCCACGCCGGCGCCGAGCAGGGTCACGGTGAAGGCGCTGTTGATGAAGCGCGCATCGCGGCGCTGCAGGCGCTTGAGCTCCTCGTCGCCATACAGGCGGTTGATGAAGCCGATGCCGGTCATGCCGACCCGCTGGCGCTGCGCGTGGCTCATCTGCCGCAGGCGTTCGTAGAAAGCCTGCGGGCCGAGGAAGAAGCCACCGTGCACCAGCACGCCGGCAGCCTGCCCGAGGTATTCGCTCAGCGCCTGCTCGCTGGCGCGGTCGTTGAGATCGGCGCTGACCAGCCGCCCGTCCGGCAGGCGTACGCCGTCCCGCTCCAGACGGAGCTCGCCGTCGAGCAGGCCGTGACGTTGCAACCAGAGCAGGCTGCGCGGCGTGATCCGCGCCGGCAGCCCGGCGGCGACCAGCGTACCCAGGCTGCGCGGCCTGCCGTGGGCATCCAGCGCGCCGAGGTTGGCCATCCGTTGCAGGCGCGCGTCGGCGTACACGGGGCGGCGCACCACGCCGGCTTCCATCAGCGCCAGCATCCCGAGCACGAACATCTCGCTGCAGCCATAGAGCCCTTCGGCGAACGGCGCCAGGCCACCCTCGCGCTCAATCAGTTCGCCCCAGCCCTGCGGCACGCGAAGCTCCTCGAGCACCGCGCGGTAGCCGGCGTTGTCGGCCTGGCGCGCCAGCAGCGCCGCACTCAGCGCATCGCCCATGGCGCCGATACCGATCTGCAAGGTGCCGCCGTCGCGTACCAGCGTGCTGGCGTGCAGGCCTATGGCGTGGTCCTGCAGGCTGACCGGCATGTTCGGCGTGGAGAACAGCGTGTCGCGCTCGGGCGGTTCGATCAGCAGGTCGAACTCGTCCTCGGGCAACTCGGCGTCGCCGGGCATGTACGGCAGGTCGGCATGCACCTGGGCGACGCTGAGCAAGGTTTCACCGGCCTCGCGGCGCCGCTTGAGCAGCGGCATCAGGTCGAGGGTGATGTCCGGGTTGCAGGATAGGCTCAGGCAATCCGGATCGTCGCGGCGGCGGGCCACCAATTGCGCCACCAAGTTGATGCCCTTGCGGTCGAGATCGCGCGCGACCTGGCTGTAGTTCAGACTGATGTAGCCGCGCTGCGCCTGCGGGCTGTCCAGCAGGCTGCCGGGCTGCAGGTAGAACTCCTCGATGTGGATGTTCGCCGGCAGCTCGCCGCGTTGCAGGTCCAGGCGATAGTCGAGCTCGGGATAATCGCCGAACACCCGTTCGACGAACGGCCCGAGCAGCCGCTGCTCGAGTTCGCTGTGGGCCTGCGGGCGGCCCAGCGACAATGCGGTGTAGATCGTCAGCTCGCGCTGCGGCGTTTGCTTGATGCGCTGGTAGAGCGCATTGGCGAATCGATTCGGCTTGCCCAGCCCCAGCGGCAGGCCCAGGCGAATGTGACCCTCGATGCGTGCCAGCACGGCATCGACGGCCTGTTCCAGCGTGCAGGAAGGCACCGGCGGACTCCTTGGCGAATGCGTCGGAGTTTGGACCCGCTCCGGTGCCGCTTTGATCCCCGCGGCGTGCCGATGCCAGGGAGGCGAATCGCAGGCATGAAAAAGCCGCCCGGAGGCGGCTCTTTCAGCGAAGACGTGCGATCAGAGGCCGGACATCTTCTTGATGGCGCCACGCAGGTCGTCATCGGAGCAGGTCGCGCAGGTGCCTTTCGGCGGCATGGCGTTGATCCCGCTGATGGCCTTGGCCAGCAGACCGTCGAGGCCACCCTGTTCGTCGGCACGGGTTTTCCAGGCCGCGGCATCACCGATCTTCGGTGCACCGAGCACGCCAGCGCCATGGCAGGCGTTGCAGTGCTTGGCAATCACGTCGTCGGGGCTCATGCCACCGCCGGAAGCCGACGCGGCAACGGCGGCGACGCCCTTGCATTCCTGGCCGCTCACGCATACTTCGCCAACCGGCTTGAGGCGTGCGGCAATCTCATCATTGGTCGCAGCCTGAGCGCTCATCGCCCACAGGGCCAGCGCGGCGGCATTCGCCACCAGCATCTTGTTTATCCAGTTCACCCTTACACCCTCATCGTGGCTAGAAACGCTCGCGGCCACGGTTTCGCGAGCGGGCGCCAGTATACCGATAAGCCCGCCCAGCCGAAACAACCCTGCGCCATGCATGGGCTTGCGGCATCGCGTCGCAGCCGTGGCCTCAGAAGTTGGCAGGGGTGGTGGCGCTGATCAGTCGCGCGGGCTTGTCGAAGGGGTTGCGGAAGCGATGTGGCTTGTTGCTCTCGAAGTAGTAGCTGTCGCCACTCTCGAGCACGAACAGCTCGCCGGAGACGGTCAGTTCGAGGCGCCCGTCGATCAGCATGCCGGCCTCTTCGCCGTCGTGGTTGAGCATCTCCGCGCCGGTATCGGCCCCCGGCGGGTAGGTTTCGTCGAGAAAGGCGATGGCGCGGCTGGGATGGGCCTTGCCGATCAGCTTCATGGTCACGGCGCCGTCGGAGATGTCGAGCAGCTCGCTGGCGCGGTAGACCACCTGGGTCTGGTTGTCCTGTTCGAAATCCAGGGAAAAGAACTCCACCAGCGACATCGGAATGCCGCCGAGCACTTTCTTCAGGGAGCTGATCGAGGGGCTGACGCTGTTCTTCTCGATCATCGAGATGGTGCTGTTGGTGACGCCCGCACGCTTGGCGAGTTCACGCTGAGAGAGGCCTTTGTGCTTGCGGATGGATTGCAGTCGAACACCGACGTCCAATGGTTGAACCCTCCTCGAGGGGATAGCTGCGGTCGAAGTGGGCCGTATCATCGCACAGCGTTCGGAATTTACAACGCTGCGATCAGGTTTCCCGCACAAAAGCGCCGCATCCCAGGATTCGCGCGGCCTGCAGAGGGGCCTTCAGTGGTCCGAATGGACGCGCGGTACGCGCTTCAGGTTGCACATCAGCTGGTAGGGAATGGTTTCGGCCCGGGCGGCGACCTCGCTCACCGAAACGGATTTGCCCCAGAACTCCACCCGGCTGCCGAGCCCGGCCTGCGGCAGGTCCGTCAGGTCGACAGTGAGCATGTCCATCGAGACGCGCCCGATGAGCCGGCTCGGCTGGCCGTCGATGCTCACCGGCGTGCCGCTCGGAGCGTGCCGCGGGTAACCGTCGGCATAGCCCATGGCGACCACCCCGACGCGCGTCGGGCGCTCGCTGACGAAGCGTGCGCCGTAGCCCACCGGCTCGCCGGCGGGCAGCTCGCGCACGCAGATGATCTTCGATTCGAGGGTCATCACCGGCTGTAGCCGGTCGGCCAACGGGTGCGCCTCTTCGAAGGGCGTGGCGCCGTAGAGCATGATCCCCGGCCGCAGCCAGTCGCTCGGGCGCTGCTGGGGAAAGAGCTGCGGCCAGCCCAGCAGCGCCGGCGAGTTGCGCAGGCTGACTTCCGCGGCGAGCCCTTCGCGGGCCGTCTCGAACACCGCGAGCTGCTCCGCCGTGCGGCCGTGGTCCAGCTCATCGGCGCGGGCGAAGTGGGTCATCAGCACGACCTTGGCCACCTTGCCGCTGGCCAGCAGCCGCCGGTGGCCCTGCTGGAACTCCGCCGGATGCAGGCCGACGCGGTGCATGCCGCTGTCGAGCTTGAGCCAGACGCACAGCGGCCGGCTCAGCGCGGCGCGCTCGATGGCCTCGATCTGCCAGGTCGAATGCACCACGCACCACAGGTCGTGCTCGGCGATCAGCGCCAGCTCATCGGCCTCGAAGAAGCCTTCCAGCAGCAGGATCGGCGCGCGGATACCGGCGGCGCGCAGCTCCAGCGCTTCCTCTATCATCGCCACGGCGAAACCGTCCGCCTCGTCGGCCAGCACCGCCGCGCATTCCAGTGCGCCATGCCCATAGGCATCCGCCTTGACCACGGCGAGGGCGCGCGCGCCGCCCACTTCGCGGGCCAGGCGGTAGTTGTGGCGGAAGGCTTGCAGGTCGATCAGGGCACGGGCGGGGCGCATGGTTCGGGACTTCTGAAAGATTGAAAGAGGCCCGGCGCGCGGCCGGGCAGCGGTCAGGCCTGAGCGGCGATCACGCTCATTTCCACCCGCACACGCGGGTCGTAGAGCGCAGCCTCGACGCAGGCGCGGGCTGGCGTGGCGCCCTCGGCGACCCAGGCGTCCCACTCCAGGTTCAACCCGGCGTAGTCGGCCATGTCCTTGAGGTAGATGGTCACCGAAAGGATCTTCGACTTGTCGCTGCCCGCCTCGGCCAGGAAGCGGTCGATGCTGGCCAGGGTCTCGCGGGTCTGCGCGCGGATGTCGCCGGCGTAGTCGTCGGCCAGCTGCCCCGCCAGGTAGACGGTGCCGTTATGGATGACGATTTCGCTGAAGCGCTTTTCAGTGCGCAGGCGCTGGATGGACATGCTTGTGGGTCTCCTGAGAATTGCCGTAGCGGGTAATGTCCAGGCCTTCGGCGCTGATCTGCGGGCGCTTCTGCGCCATCAGGTCGGCGAGGAAACGGCCGGAGCCGCAGGCCATGGTCCAGCCCAGGGTACCGTGTCCGGTATTGAGGAACAGGTTGCGGAACGGCGTGGCGCCGACGATTGGCGTGCCGTCCGGGGTCGCCGGGCGCAGGCCAGTCCAGAACTCGGCCTGAGCGAGGTCGCCGCCCTCGGGATAGAGGTCGTTGACCAGCATCTCCAGGGTGGCGCGGCGGCGCGGATTGAGGCTCAGGTCGAAGCCGGCGATCTCGGCCATGCCGCCCACGCGGATGCGATTATCGAAGCGGGTCATGGCGACCTTGTAGGTCTCGTCGAGGATCGTCGAGCTGGGCGCCATCGCCGCATTGGTGATCGGCACGGTCAGCGAGTAACCCTTGAGCGGATAGACCGGCGCGCGGATGCCCAGCGGCTTGAGCAGCTGCGGGCTGTAGCTGCCCAGAGCCAACACGTAGCGGTCGGCGGTTTCCAGCTTGCCGTCGATCCATACGCCGTTGATCCGGTCGCCGGCGAAATCCAGGCGCTGGATGTTCTGCTCGAAGCGGAATTCGACGCCCAGCGCGCGGGCCATTTCCGCCAGCCGCGTGGTGAACATCTGGCAGTCGCCGGTCTGGTCGTTGGGCAGGCGCAGCGCGCCGGCGAGCTTGTCGGTGACCTTGGCCAGCGCCGGCTCGACCCGGGCGATGCCGGCACGGTCGAGCAGTTCGTAGGGCACGCCGGACTGTTCCAGCACGGCGATGTCCTTCGCCGCGGCATCCAGTTGCGCCTGGGTGCGGAACAGCTGGGTGGTGCCGAGCTGGCGGCCTTCGTAGGCGATGCCGGTTTCCGCACGCAATTCGTCGAGGCAATCGCGGCTGTACTCCGAGAGGCGCACCATGCGCTCCTTGTTCACCGCGTAGCGCGCCGCCGTGCAGTTGCGCAGCATCTGCGCCATCCACAGGTACTGCTGAACGTCGCCAGTGGCCTTGATCGCCAGCGGGGCGTGCTTCTGCAGCAGCCACTTCATCGCCTTGAACGGCACGCCGGGCGCCGCCCAGGGCGAGGCGTAGCCGGGCGAGACCTGCCCGGCGTTGGCGAAACTGGTCTCCATGGCGGGCGCAGGCTGGCGGTCGACGACCGTCACCTCGAAGCCGGCACGGGCCAGATAATAGGCGCTGGCGGTACCGATGACACCGCTACCGAGAACCAGAACACGCATGCTGCCTCCTCGCCCGGACGCCATCCGAACGCTAAGTTTGTCGAACCCGAATGTGCGGCAGTATATGGAGCAATAAGCAGTGATTTTGACTATTTAAAAAGCTATATTTGGCGACAAATCTGGGCCGAAAGGCTTTTTGTGGAGGGCTATCTCCTGTGAGAACTCAGCACCAATCACGCCGTGAGCTGGACAAGATCGACCGCAACATCCTGCGCATCCTGCAAGAAGAAGGCCGCATCTCCTTCACCGAGCTGGGCGAGCGCATCGGCCTCTCCACCACACCCTGCACCGAACGGGTCCGCCGGCTGGAGCGCGAAGGCATCATCATGGGCTACTCGGCGCGGCTCAATCCGCAGCACCTGAAGTCCAGCCTGCTGGTGTTCGTGCAGATCAGCCTCGACTACAAGTCCGGCGACACCTTCGAGGAGTTCCGCCGCGCCGTGCTCAAGCTGCCCCACGTACTCGAGTGCCACCTGGTGTCCGGCGACTTCGACTACCTGGTGAAGGCGCGGATCAACGAGATGGCGTCCTACCGCAAGCTGCTCGGCGACATCCTTCTCAAGTTGCCGCACGTGCGCGAATCGAAGAGTTACATCGTCATGGAAGAGGTGAAGGAGAGCCTCAACCTGCCGGTGCCGGACTGATTTCGAAGGCGCCTATTCCCTCGGACGGCGCGCCGGCCGATCGGTTCGCCCGGGCGGTGAAGCGCGCTCGCCGCGCCAAAGCCGATCCAGCGGCATCCTGACACTTCCGCCACGACCTCCGGGCCTTGATGCTCGACGGTGTCACCCCTATGCTGCGTAAAATTTTCCACACACCCTAATCAGGATTTCACACATGAGCGCTCGCGTTCGGCTTCCGGTGCACACGGATCGGCATGCTCCTTCCTATTACACCGCCACCGCCAACCAGGCGCTCAGCTACCCGCCGCTGCGCGACGCCCTGCGCGTCGACGTGTGCATCGTCGGCGGCGGCTTCAGCGGGCTCAACACCGCCATCGAACTGGCCGAACGGGGGTTCTCCGTGGCGCTGCTGGAGGCGCGGCAGATTGGCTGGGGCGCCAGCGGACGCAACGGCGGCCAGCTGATTCGCGGCGTCGGCCACGGCGTCGAGCAGTTCCGCCCGGTGCTCGGCGAGGACGGCGTGCGCTCGCTCAAGCTGATGGGCCTGGAAGCCGTGGAAATCGTTCGCCGGCGCATCGAGAAACACGCCATCGACTGCGACCTGACCTGGGGCTACTGCGACCTGGCGAACAAGCCGGCCGACCTGGCCGGTTTCGCCGAGGACATGGCCGAGCTGCAGGGGCTGGGCTATCGGCATCCGCTGCGCCTGCTGCAACCGGGCGAGATGCACAGCGTGGTGGGCTCGGACCGCTACGTCGGCGGGCTGATCGACATGGGTTCCGGCCACCTGCATCCGCTCAACCTCGCGCTCGGTGAGGCCGCCGCCGCCGCCGCGCTGGGCGTGCGCCTGTTCGAGCATTCCGAAGTGATACGCATCGAGTACGGCGACGGGGTGAAGGTGCATACCGAACAGGGCCGCGTCTGCGCCAAGACCCTGGTGCTCGCCTGCAATGCCTACATCAACGACCTGGAGCTGCGGCTCGGCGGCAAGGTGCTGCCCGCCGGCAGCTACGTGATCGCCACCGAGCCGCTTTCCGAAGACCAGGCGCAGGCGCTGATCCCGCAGAACATGGCGCTCTGCGACCAGCGCGTGGCGCTGGACTACTATCGCCTGTCCGCCGACCGCCGCCTGCTGTTCGGCGGCGCCTGCCACTATTCAGGCCGCGACCCGGCGGACATCGCCGCCTACATGCGGCCGAAGATGCTCAAGGTCTTCCCGCAACTGGAAAACACCCGCATCGACTACCAGTGGGGCGGGATGATCGGCATTGGCGCCAACCGCCTGCCGCAGATCGGCCGCTTCGCCGATCGCCCCAACGTGTATTACGCACAGGCGTATTCCGGCCATGGACTGAACGCCACCCACCTGGCCGGCAAGCTCCTCGCCGAAGCCATCAGCGGGCAGCAGGGCGGCGGCTTCGACCTGTTCGACAAGGTTCCGCACATCACCTTTCCGGGCGGCAAACGCCTGCGCTCGCCAATGCTCGCCCTGGGCATGCTCTGGTACCGCTTCAAGGAAGCCACCGGGCTGGCGTGACCCGCGCGTCGCCCTCACCGGTCCGGGCGCGTGCCGCGTCCGGTCTCGCGCCAGAGCGTCCAGATCGACTTTTCCGCCTCCGCCAGCGCATCGGCGCGGCTCAGGCCGATGTCGTGCAAGGCGTGGCGGCTGAGACTCAGCAGCGCCTTGCGGGTGCGCAGGGCGCGCCAGAACACCACCCAGCGCCCGTCGCCCACCGGCGCGGCCGGCACCAGGCGCAGCGTCGGGTGCCGATCCTCCAGCACCGGTACGGGTTCGACGAGTTCCTCGCAGCTTTCGATCGAGTCGCGCATCGCGCTCTCCTTGCCTTCATCTGTATGGGAGAACATCATTGCGCTCATCGGAAAACCGATACAGATTCAGCGTATAGAAATTTACCCCATACAGCCGGGCGAAAATCACCTCTGAATCGACGGTTTTTGACGTATCTGTACTGATTGCAGAGGAATCCTCAGTCGATGACGCTTTACCAGAACCTTGCCGATGTGATCGGCGCCCGCATCGAGCAGGGCCTCTACCTGCCCGGCGATCGCCTGCCGTCGGTACGCGCGCTGAGCGTCGAGCACGGCGTCAGCCTGAGCACCGTGCAGCAGGCCTACCGGCACCTCGAGGACCAGGGCCTGGCGACACCGCGGCCGAAGTCGGGCTACTTCGTGCCCGCCGCGCGCCAGGTGCCGGCGCTGCCCAACGTGATCCGCAACGCGCAGCGGCCGGTGGAGGTCTCGCAGTGGGATCAGGTGCTGGAGCAGATCGGCGGCGAGCCCAGCGAGAAGCTGATCCAGCTCGGGCGCGGCCGCCCGGACATCAGCAGCCCGACGCTGAAACCGCTGCTGCGCTCGCTGTCACGGCTGGGCCGGCGCCAGGACCTGAACACCCTCACCTACGGCAACATCTATGGCGACATCGGCCTGCGCGAACAGATCTCGCGGCTGATGCTCGACTCCGGCTGCCAGATTCCGGCCACCGAGATCGTCGTGACCACCGGCTGCCACGAAGCGCTGTCCGCCGCCATTCGCGCCCTGTGCGAGCCCGGCGACATCGTCGCGGTGGACTCGCCGAGCTTCCATGGCGTGATGCAGGCGCTCAAGGGTTTCGGCATGAAGGCCCTGGAGCTGCCCAGCGACCCGCTCACCGGGATCAGCCTGGAGGCGCTGGAGCTGGCCCTGGAGCAGTGGCCGATCAAGGCCATCCAGCTCACCCCGACCTGCAACAGCCCGCTCGGCTACATCATGCCGGAGGCCAACAAGCGCGCCCTGCTGACGCTGGCCCAGCGCTACGACGTGGCGATCATCGAGGACGACGTCTACGGCGAACTGGCCTACCGCTACCCGCGCCCGCGCACCATCAAGTCGTTCGACGAGGATGGCCGCGTGCTGCTCTGCAGCTCCTTCTCGAAAACCCTGGCGCCCGGCATGCGGGTCGGCTGGATCGCCCCTGGCCGCTACCTGGACCGCGTGCTGCACATGAAATACATGGGCACCGGCGCCACCGCGCAACTGCCGCAACTGGCGCTCGCCGAATTCATCAGCGGCGGCCACTATGAACCGCACCTGCGGCGCATGCGCGCACAGTACCAGCGCAGCCGCGACGTGATGATCGAATGGATCGCCCGCTACTTCCCGGCCGGGGTGAAGGTCAGCCAGCCGCAGGGCAGTTTCATGATCTGGGTGGAAATGCCCGAGGGCTTCGACAGTCACCGGCTGAATCGTACCCTCGCCAGCCAGGGCATACAGATCGCCACCGGCAGCATCTTTTCCGCGGCGGGAAAATACCGGAACTGCCTGCGGATGAACTACGCCAGCAAGCCGAGCGCGCCGATCGAGCAGGCGGTGCGCGCCGTCGGCGAAGCGGTGGCGGCGCAGATGGCTGAAAGTTGAGCGGCGCGATTGCCCGCCCCAGAGCCCTCGCGCCGCTTCGCTGAATCAAACCGCGAGAGAGCCGTCTAACCGCTAGGTTGAATGTAGCGGGAGGCTACTTTGCGTCGACATCTGCTGTTGCTGGTTGCGCTACTGCTGACCGCCTGCGCCAATCACGTGCCGATCGAGCCCAGCCAGGCATTGCCGGCCAAGGATTCGCCGCTCGGCGCCGCCCTCATCGCCCAGTCACGGCAGCACCCGGCAGGACAGTCCGGCTTTCGCCTGCTGTCTTCCAGCACCGAGGCGTTCATCGCCCGCGCCGAGCTGATCCGCGCCGCCCGGCAGAGCCTCGACCTGCAGTACTACATCGTCCACGACGGCCTCAGCACCCGCGCGCTGATCGACGAGTTGCTCAAGGCCGCCGACCGCGGCGTGCGCGTGCGCATTCTCCTAGACGACACCACCAGCGACGGCCAGGACGACGAGATCGCCCTGCTCGGCGCCCACCCGAACGTCCAGGTACGGGTGTTCAACCCGCTGCACCTGGGCCGCGCCACCGGTATCACCCGCGCCTTGGGGCGGCTGTTCGACGTCACCCTGCAGCACCGCCGCATGCACAACAAACTCTGGCTGGCGGACAACGCCGTGGCGGTGGTCGGCGGGCGCAACCTGGGCGACGAGTATTTCGACGTCGAGCCGAACCTGAACTTCACCGACATCGACCTGCTCGGCGCCGGCCCGGTGGCCGAACAGCTCGGGCAGAGCTTCGATCAGTACTGGAACAGCGCGCTGAGCAAGCCGATCGAGCAATTCGTCAGCTTTCCGCCCAGCGCCCGCGACCTGGCGAAGACCCGTCGCGGACTGACCGACTATCTCAACGCGGCTCAGATCGAGCAGCGCGAGAACTACCAGCGACTGATGGACTACCAGGACCACCCGCGCCTGGCAGGCTGGCTGAACGAGCTGATCTGGGCGCACGGCAGCGCGATGTGGGATGCACCGACCAAGATCCTCAAGAGCGAGCCCGATCCACAGTTGCTGCTGACTTCGCAACTGGGCCCTGAGCTGACCAATGTCAGCGAGGAGCTGATGCTGATCTCCGCCTACTTCGTGCCCGCCGAGGATGGGCT
This sequence comes from Pseudomonas sp. UBA6310, assembly GCF_002438225.1. Lineage (NCBI taxonomy): Bacteria > Pseudomonadati > Pseudomonadota > Gammaproteobacteria > Pseudomonadales > Pseudomonadaceae > Pseudomonas > Pseudomonas sp. UBA6310. The sequence goes on from NZ_DJTK01000083.1 coordinate 162,845, forward strand.
GACCTACCTCACCGGGCGCGCCGACGCGGGCGTTTCGGTGAGCCTGCTGACCAACTCGCTGGAGGCCACCGACGTGCCTGCGGTGCACGGCGGTTACGCGCCCTACCGCAAGGCGCTGTTGCGTCACGGGGTGAAGCTCTTCGAGCTGCGCCGGCAGCCGGAGCAGGAGGCGTCCTACAACCTGAGCGGCTCCTCGGAGTCCAGCCTGCACAGCAAGGCGCTGGTGTTCGATCGGCGCAAGGTGTTCATCGGCTCGCTGAACTTCGACCCGCGCTCGATCCTCTGGAACACCGAGGTCGGCGTGCTGGTGGACAGCCCGGAGCTGGCCGGCGAGGTGCGCCGCCTGACCCTGGAAGGCATGGCGCCAGCGCTCAGCTACGAGGTGCGTCTGGAGAACGGGCGGCTGGTGTGGATCGCCGAGGACAATCGCCGCCTGCACCGCATCTACAGGGAGCCGGGCGGCGCCTGGCGCCAGTTCAACGCCTGGCTGGCCAAGGTCATCGGGCTGGAACGGTTGCTGTAGCCAGGCAGCGCAGCGACAGGCTGACGCCAAGGCCAAGGTCATCCGATTGACCGTAGGATGGGCTTCAGCCCACCGAGGTATGCCGGCAGAGTGGTGGGCTGAAGCCCACCCTACGAGCGTCAACGCCTGGCTGGCCAAGGTCATCGGGCTGGAGCGGCTGCTGTAGCCAGGCAGCGCAGCGACAGGCTGACGCCAAGGCCAAGGTCATCCGATTGACCATAGGGTGGGCTTCAGCCCACCGAGATACGCCGGCAGAGTGGTGGCCTGAAGCCCACCCTACGAGCGTCAACGCCTGGCTAGTCAAGGCAATCGGGCTGGAACGGTTGCTGTAGCCAGGTAGCGCAGCGACAGGCTGACGCCAAGGCCAAGGTCATCCGATTGACCGTAGGATGGGCTTCAGCCCACCGAGATATGCGGGCAGGTTGGCGGGCTAAAGCCCACCCTACGAGCGTCAACGCCTGGCTGGCCAAGGTCATCGGGCTGGAGCGGTTGCTGTAGCCAGGCAGCGCAGCGACAGGCTGACGCCAAGGCCAAGATCATCCGATTGACCGTAGGGTGGGCTTCAGCCCACCGAGATATGCCGGCAGGTTGGTGGGCTGAAGCCCACCCTACAAGCGTCAACGCCTGGCTGACCAAGGTCATCGGGCTGGAGCGGCTGCTGTAGCCAGGCAGCGCAGCGACAGGCTGACGCCAAGGCCAAGGTCATCCGATTGACCGTAGGGTGGGCTTCAGCCCACCGAGGTATGCCGGCAGAGTGGTGGGCTGAAGCCCACCCTACGAGATTGGCGATCAGCGGTATCGCATCGCCAGCAAGCTGGCTCCTACGAAGAGCAGGCAACCGCCCTACGTCTTCTGCGTCGACACCTCGATGAAGCCTCCCGGGCGCCGGATCAGCCAGACGAACACCGCCGCGCCCGCCGCCATCACCAGCGGCAACGCATGCCCGCTGAGCCACTGGCTGGCCGCGCCGGTGAGCAGCGGGCCGACCAGGCAACCCAATCCCCAGAGCTGCGCCACGTGCGCATTGGCGCGAACCAGTTCGTCGTCGCGATAGCGCTCGCCGATGAGGATCAGCGACAGGGTGAACAGCCCACCGGCGGCGGCGCCGAACAGCACCAGCAGCGGCCAGATCGCCTGGGTGTGCAGCAGCAGCGGGATGCTCAGGCTCGACACCAGCAGGAGCACGCCGCACGCGCGGAACAGCGTGCCGCGGGACATGCGGTCGGCGAGCAGGCCGATTGGCAGCTGCAGCGCGGCATCGCCGACCACCACCACGCTGGCCATCAGCAGCGCCACCTCCTGGGTGAATCCCTGTCGCAGCCCGTAGACCGGCAGCAGGGTCAGCATCATCGCCTCGAAGGCGGCGAACAGCGCCACCGCCCAGGCGATCGCCGGAAGCTTGCGGCAGAAGGCCAACAGACCTCGCCCGGAAGCGCCATGGGCATCCACGCGCGGCGCGCCGGAGCGGCCGAGCAGCACCAGCGAACCGCCGACCAGCAGGCCGGTGCCGGTCCAGAACGCCGAGTCGTTGTCGGTGCCGAGCAGGCTCAGCAGCAACGGCCCGGAGAGCTGGCTCAGCGCATAGCCGGTGCCATACAGGGCCACCAGGCGGCCGCGCCATTTCTCCGGGGCCAACTGGTTGATCCAGCTTTCGCCGAGGATGAACACCATCGTCAGCGCCACGCCGATCCCCAGGCGCAACGCCAGCCATACCGCGTAATGCTGCACCAGCGCCAGCAATGCCACGGACACCGCGCCGAGCAGCAGGCAGGTCTGCATCAGCCGCGTGGTTCCCAGCCGGGCGGCAAGATGGCCGGCCAGCGAGGCGCCGAGCAGCACGCCGACCGCCGGCGTCGCCGCCATCACGCCGATCGCGAAATTGCCGTAGCCCCAGCCCTCCAGGCGCAGCGACACCAGCGGCATGGTCACGCCCAGCGCCAGCCCGATGCTGATCACCGCCGCACAGACGGCGAAATAAGTCCCCCAACGCATGGTCGATCTCTCTTCTTTCACGGCAGCAAAGCAAACGGCCGGGTTCCCAAGGAAACCCGGCCGCAGGTAGGGCTCGCAACGAGCCGGCCCCGTGTACCGGGGCGGACCTTCTTGTTCGCGGGTCAGGCCCGCTGAGCGTGTTCTGGAATCTGCCGGAGCCTCGCGAGCGACAGGCGGGCCTGCGCTCAACGCCGCGCAGCAGACTCCAAACGGGTTCCTACAACTTGATCCAGGTGGACTTCAGCTCGGTGTACTTGTCGAAGGCGTGCAGCGACTTGTCGCGACCGTTACCCGACTGCTTGAAGCCACCGAAGGGCGCCGTCATGTCGCCGCCGTCGTACTGGTTGACCCACACGCTGCCGGCGCGCAGCGCCTTGGCGGTGAGGTGCGCCTTGGACAGGTTGCTGGTCCAGACCGCCGCGGCCAGGCCGTAGACAGTGTCGTTGGCGATGGCGATGGCTTCCTCGACATCGTCGAAGGCGATCACCGACAGCACCGGACCGAAGATCTCTTCCTTGGCGATGCGCATGGCGTTGTCCACGCCATCGAAGATGGTCGGCTCGACGTAGGTGCCGCCGGTTTCCTCCAGCACCCGCTTGCCGCCGGCGACTAGCCTGGCGCCGTCGTCGTGGCCGGCCTGGATGTAGGACAGCACGTTGTTCATCTGCGTGGTGTCGACCAGGGCGCCGACGCTGGTGGCCGGATCGAGCGGGTTGCCCGGCTTCCAGGCCTTCAGCGCCTCGATCACCAGCGGCAGGAACTGCTCCTTGATCGAGCGTTCGACCAGCAGGCGCGAACCGGCGGTACAGACCTCGCCCTGGTTGAAGGCGATGGCGCTGGCGGCGGCCTCGGCGGCGGCCTTGAGATCGGGCGCGTCGGCGAAGACGATGTTCGGGCTCTTGCCGCCGGCTTCCAGCCAGACGCGCTTCATGTTCGATTCGCCGGCGTAGACCATCAGCTGCTTGGCGATCCGCGTCGAGCCGGTGAACACCAGAGTATCGACGTCCATGTGCAGCGCCAGCGCGCGGCCGACCGTGTGGCCATGGCCCGGCAGCACGTTGAGCACGCCGGCCGGGATGCCCGCCTCGATGGCCAGCGCGGCGATGCGGATGGCGGTCAGCGGCGATTTTTCCGACGGTTTGAGGATCACCGAGTTGCCGGTGGCGAGCGCCGGGCCGAGCTTCCAGCTGCTCATCAGCAGCGGGAAGTTCCACGGCACGATGGCGGCAACCACGCCGACCGGTTCGCGGGTCACCAGGCCCAGCTCGTTGTGCGCGGTGGCGGCGACCTCGTCGTAGATCTTGTCGATCGCCTCGCCGCTCCAACGCAAGGCGCGGGCGGCGGCGGGAATGTCGACGGCCATGGAGTCGCTGATCGGCTTGCCCATGTCGAGGGTTTCCAGCAGCGCCAGTTCCTCGCCATTGGCTTCGATCAGGTCGGCGAACCGGATCATGATCGCCTTGCGCCGGGCGGGCGCCAGGCGCGACCAGACACCGGACTCGAACACCGCGCGGGCGTCGGCCACGGCGGCCTCGGCATCGGCCTTGTCGCAGCTGGAGACCCGCGCCAGCAGGCGGCCGTCGACCGGGCTGATGCACTCGAACGTCTCGCCGCTGGCGGCGTTGCGGTAGGCGCCGTGAATGAAGGCGCGGCCTTCGATGTGCAGGGCTTTGGCGCGCTGTTCCCAGTCGCTGCGGGTCAGGGTCATGGGGCAATCCTCTTCGTTCGTTGGACGCTGGCGCGCGTGCGGCACCGTCGCGCAAGGGTGCCGGCCACCCTAAACCACAGGGGCCGGGGTTTTCAATATTTTTTACAGCGCAGGGCAAAAGCTCTTCTCATGTTCGTTTTATTAAACATAAACTCGAAACTTTCCCGTTTTCGAGCTTCCAGACATGTCCATCGAACAGATCGTCGACCTCGCGCACTCCAGCGCCCCACTCGAGCAGTACCGCCCGGCCGCAGAAAAAATCCTTTCCGGCGATCCCGCCCAGTGCGTGCGCAACGTCTTCGCCAGCCCCTGCGGGCAATTCAACGTCGGCTTCTGGGAGGGCGCTCCCGGCCACTGGACGGTGAACTACAGCGAGCACGAGTACTGCGAGATTCTCGAGGGCGTCTCGGTGCTTCACGCTGCCGACGGCGGCAGCCGCACGGTGCGCGCCGGCGACCGTTTCGTCATTCCGGCCGGTTTCCATGGGAGCTGGGAAGTCGTCGAACGGTGCCGCAAGGTCTACGTGATCTTCGAACAGGCGGCCCAGTGACGGCGCGCGGTCCGCATAGATCGCCAACAGCCCGGGGTTTCCTGCGGGCAAGAAAAAGCCCGCCAATCGGCGGGCTTTTTCCATCAAGGGGCCGATCAATTACTTGATCTTGGCTTCCTTGTAGATCACGTGCTTACGAACGACCGGATCGAATTTCTTGATTTCGATCTTGTCGGGCGTAGTGCGCTTGTTTTTGTCGGTGGTGTAGAAGTGGCCGGTACCGGCGCTGGACACCAAACGGATCAGATCACGCATGTTGCTCTCCTAGAAAGACCGAAGCCTTAGAACTTTTCGCCACGGGCGCGGAGTTCGACCAGAATGGCGTCGATACCGCGTTTGTCGATGATACGCATACCCTTGGCAGAAACGCGCAGACGCACGAAACGTTTCTCGGTCTCGACCCAGAAACGGTGATGCTGCAGGTTCGGCAGGAAACGACGACGGGTTTTGTTGTTTGCGTGGGAAATGTTATTCCCGGTTACCGGACCCTTACCGGTAACTTGACAGACTCTCGACATGACTCAGCCCTCTGTAACCACATGCCCAACCCGGCATGGGTTGGCCGCTTGATCTCTCTGATTCGGCGCTTGGCGCCACGTTTCTTCGGGGTCTTACTGGCTGCGCCTTCGTGGGAAGGAACCAGGCCCCTAGAAAAGAGCGCTGCTTTATACCAGAACACCCCTACCCTAGCAAGGCGAAACACGCCATCGCCGAAGCGGGCGCCCGCGGTGCTACCGGCGCGCGGTGTGGGCGGCGGGGCTGTGCGGCGCACGACCGTCCGTCGCCGCAAAGCCGTTGTTCCGCCGCAGTGCATGGTCTAGGGTAAGTCCCCCGCGCCAGTCCACAGGAGTTCGCCGTGCGCCGCGCCATTCTATCCCTGCTGTTCTGCCCGTTGCTGGCGAACGCCGCCACCCTCGCCGTGTGCACCGAAGCCAGTCCGGACGGCTTCGACGTGGTCCAGTACAACTCGCTGACCACCACCAACGCCTCGGCCGACGTGCTGATGAACCGCCTGGTGGAGTTCGATGCCGAGAAAGGCACCCTGGTGCCGAGCCTGGCGACGCGCTGGGAAGTTTCCGCCGACGGCCTGAGCTACCGCTTCACGCTGCGCGACGACGTGAAGTTCCACAGCACCGACTACTTCACCCCGAGCCGCACGCTGAACGCCAGTGACGTGCTGTTCAGTTTCCGCCGCATGCTCGACCCCGAACATCCCTGGTACAGGACCGCGCCAGCCGGCTACCCGCACGCCCAGTCGATGCAGTGGCCGAGCCTGGTGGAGCGCATCGAGTCCAGCGACCCGCACAGGGTGACGATCGTCCTCAAGCACCCGGACGCAACCTTCCTCGCCACCCTGAGCATGGGTTTCGCCTCCATCTATTCCGCCGAGTACGCCGCCCAGCTGATGGCCGCCGGTACGCCGGAGAAGCTCAACAGCCAGCCGATCGGCAGCGGCCCGTTCATCCTCAAGCGCTACCAGAAGGATTCGGCGGTGCGCTACATCGCCAACCCGGACTACTTCGCCGGCAAGCCGGTGGCCGATGCGCTGATCTTCGCCATCACCCCGGACGCCAACGTGCGCCTGCAGCGCCTGCGCCGCAACGAGTGCCAGATCGCCCTGTCGCCGAAACCGCAGGACGTGCGCGAGGCGCAGGCCGACGCCAAGCTGAAGGTGATCGAGACGCCCGCCTTCATGACCGCTTTCGTCGCGTTGAACAGCCAGCATCCGCCACTGGACCAGGCCAAGGTGCGCCAGGCGATCAACCTGGCGTTCGACCGGCAGAACTACCTGAAGGTGGTCTTCGAGGGCAGCGCGACGGCCGCCAGCGGCCCCTATCCGCCGAACACCTGGAGCTACGCCAAGGACCTGCCGGGCTATGCCTACGATCCCCTGCAGGCCCGCCAGCTGCTGGCTGAGGCCGGCCTGGCCGACGGTTTCAAGACGACGATCTGGACCCGCCCCTCCGGTAGCCTGCTCAACCCCAACCCCGGTCTCGGCGCGCAGATGCTCCAGGCCGATCTGGCCAAGGTCGGCATCCAGGCCGAGATCCGCACGCTGGAATGGGGCGAGCTGATCCGCCGCGCGAAGGCCGGCGAGTACGATCTGCTGTTCATGGGCTGGGCCGGCGACAACGGCGACCCGGACAACTTCCTCACCCCGCAGTTTTCCTGCGCGTCGGTGCAGTCCGGGCTGAACTTCGCGCGTTATTGCGATCCGCGCCTGGACGGGCTGATCGGCGACGGCAAGCGCACCTCCGACCAGGCCAGGCGCAGCGCCCTGTACCAGCAGGCGCAGCAGCTGATCCAGGAGCAGGCGCTGTGGTTGCCGCTGGCGCACCCGACCGCCAGCGCGCTGGTGCGCGCCGATGTCGAGGGTTACCGGGTCAGCCCGTTCGGGCGGCAGGACTTCGCGAACGTGAAAGGCGGGCGCTGAGCGGCGCCGATCAGAGCGCTTCGGCGCGGATCGAGACGCCCATCTCGTGGGTCGCCTCCGGCGCCAGGACGATGCAGTCGTCCATGACGTTGGCGGTTTCGATGCAGAGCATCCGCTGCCAGGCGTCGTCGGCGAACTGCGAGAGCCGTGCGGCCTTGTCGATCCACGGGTTCCACAGCACGGCCGAATCCGATCCGCTGGCCTGCAGCACGATGCGCCGCTGCCAGGCCGGGTCGACGATGCTCAGTGTCGGCGGCAGGTCCAGGTAGATGCGGTCGGTCTCGCCGGTGAAGCGCAGCGCGCCCTGCTGGCGGCGCTCCTGCCAGTTCTCCAGCGTCTCGATGTAGCGACGCCCTTCGAGCCCCTCGACGCTGACCCGATGGATGTCGCCGACCGCGAAATAGCTGTGCAGCGCCTGGCTGAACGCCACCGGCTCGCGACCCAGGTTGGTGGTGCTCAGGCTGATGCTCAGGCGCGTGTCGAGGCGAACGGCGAGCTTCAGCTCCAGCGCATGCGGCCAGCCGGGCAGGCCGTCCTCGGCGGCGTCGAGGATGAACTCGATGGACACGCCATCGTCCTCGTCGGCGATGTTCAGCAACTGCCAGTCACGCGCGCGCACCTCGCCATGCGCCGGTGCCGGCGTATCGGCCCGGCGCATCGCCTGCACTTCGGCGGGGTTGCGCGCCAGGTCGCCGAACCACGGCCAGCACACCGGCACTCCGCCACGCACCGACTGGCCGCGGGTGAACGCGGCGTCCTCGCTGAGCCAGATCAGCGGGCGTCCGCCGGCCGGGGTGTAGGCGAGCACCTGGGCGCCCTGTTCGGCGATCAGCATCTCGGCGCCATCGGCACCGCGAATCTGCCAGCAGGCGAGGTCGCCACGCTCGATGCGTTCGATGTGTGCGCTGCGGGAGGCCAGGGCCATGCGGGGATCTCCGAAAAAACGTCGCCAGGGAGGCGGACACGCCGCGGCACCGACGCGATGGGCGACGGCGCGCGGCAGGTGAAGAAAGGCTCAGCGGCGCGGCGGTACCGGGCGGGTGCGCCCGCTGCCGTCGATGGCGACGAAGACGAACACCGCCTCGGTGACCTTGCGCCACTCGCTGGACAGCGGGTCGTCGCTCCACACCTCGACCAGCATCTGGATCGAGCTGCGCCCGACTTCCAGGGCCTCGGTATAAAAGGAAAGCTGCGCGCCGACGGCCACCGGAACCAGGAACGCCATGCGGTCGATGGCCACGGTGGCGACACGGCCGCCGGCGACCTTGCTCGCCATGGCGGTGCCGGCGAGGTCCATCTGCGCGACCAGCCAGCCGCCGAAGATGTCACCGAAACCGTTGGTTTCGCGCGGTAGCGCGGTTATCTGCAAGGCCAGGTCACCCTGGGGGGTGAGGTTTTCTTCTTCGATCTCGATCATTGCCTGGAAGCCTCAGCCTCTCAATTTATTGGAATTGGAGAGACGCGGTTTAAGTGGGGAATTCCGCAAAGACCCCGTCGGATCACGACGACGCGGTGCTGTGCCGCTCGCCGGACGGATGATCTTTGCGCAATGCCCCCGGCCACGCGCGCCGGGACGGGCGGCGCTGCCGTGCCGGCAGTATATCGGCGGATGCGTCGAGCGACGACCGCAGGGTTCCGCTTTTCGCGAGGCGCCCCGCAAAAGCTGTGTCGATGTGTCGCAATTTGCTAGAGTCCGCGGCTGCGGCGGCTCAACGCCGCGGCCTTCCACGAGAAACAACACCGCCATGCATGCCCTGCCTACCGGTTCCGCGCCGGTGACGCGCCCGTTGACCCGCAACGACTACAAGACGCTCGCCCTCTCCGCCCTCGGGGGCGCGCTGGAATTCTACGATTTCATCATTTTCGTGTTCTTCGCCACCGTGGTCGGCAAATTGTTCTTCCCCGTCGACATGCCCGAGTGGCTGCGCCTGCTGCAGACCTTCGGCATCTTCGCCGCCGGCTACCTGGCGCGCCCGCTGGGCGGCATCGTCATGGCGCACTTCGGCGACCTGCTCGGGCGCAAGCGCATGTTCACCCTGAGCATCTTCCTGATGGCGGTGCCGACGCTGCTGATGGGCCTGCTGCCGACCTACGCGCAGATCGGCATCCTCGCGCCGCTGGCGCTGCTCCTGCTGCGGGTGATCCAGGGCGCGGCGATCGGCGGCGAAGTGCCGGGCGCCTGGGTGTTCGTCGCCGAGCACGTGCCGCGGCGCAACGTCGGCTACGCCTGCGGCACCCTGACCTCGGGGCTGACCGCGGGCATCCTGCTCGGTTCGCTGATGGCGACGCTGATCAACAGCCTCTACAGCGCCGAGGACATCGCCGCCTGGGCCTGGCGCGTGCCCTTCGTCATCGGCGGTGTGTTCGGCCTGTTCTCGGTGTACCTGCGCCGCTGGCTGCACGAAACCCCGGTGTTCGCCGAGCTGCAGCAACGCAAGGCGCTGGCCGACGAACTGCCGCTGAAGACCGTGCTGCGCGGCCATCGCCGCGCAGTGGCGATCTCCATGCTGCTGACCTGGGTGCTTTCCGCCGGCATCGTGGTGGTGATCCTGATGACGCCCAGCGTGCTGCAGAGCGCCTACGGCTTCGACGCCGCCCAGGCGCTGAAGGCCAACAGCCTGGCCATCGTCATGCTCAGCCTCGGTTGCATCGCTGCCGGCGCGCTGGCCGACCGCGTCGGCGCCGGGAAGGTGTTCGTCGTCGGCAGCCTGCTGCTGGCCGCCAGTTCCTGGACCTTCTACAGCCAGCTGCACGCGCACCCGGACCTGCTGTTCCCGCTCTACGCGCTGACCGGCCTGTGCGTCGGCACCATCGGCGCCGTGCCTTTCGTGATGGTCAACGCCTTCCCCGCCGCCGTCCGCTTCACCGGGCTGTCGTTCTCCTACAACCTGGCCTACGCGATCTTCGGCGGGCTGACGCCGATGAGCGTCGCGCTGTTGCTCAAATACAGCCCGCTCGGCCCGGCCTACTACGTGCTGGCGCTGTGCGGCCTGGGCCTGGCGCTGGGTCTCTACCTGCTCGACGCCGAGCGCTGGCAAGCCACCCCGCACTGACCGCCACGCGCCATTCCGAGGCCCGCCACGCGCGGGCCTCGGCATTTCTGTGGTCGTCATTCAATTGTCATAAACCTTTCATAGAGTGTTCATACGGCCTGCCGATACTGGCCCCCGTTCGACCCACACTGGAATGCTAGGAGCAAGGCATGAAACTGAATCGTCTAATGGCGGCCCTGACCTTCGTCGCCGCTGGCGTAGGCACCGCAAGCGCGTTCGCCGCGATCGACCCGGCGCTGCCCACCTATGAGAAAACCTCCGGCGTGTCCGGCAACCTGTCCAGCGTCGGTTCCGATACCCTGGCCAACCTGATGACCCTGTGGGCCGAGAACTACAAGAAGTTCTACCCCAACGTGAACATCCAGATTCAGGCTGCCGGTTCTTCCACCGCACCGCCGGCACTCACCGAAGGCACCTCCAACCTCGGCCCGATGAGCCGTCAGATGAAGGACGCCGAGATCCAGGCCTTCGAAGAGAAGTACGGCTACAAGCCGACCGCCGTTCCGGTCGCGATCGATGCCCTGGCCGTGTTCGTGCACAAGGACAACCCGATCAAGCAACTGACCATGCAGCAGGTCGATGCGATCTTCTCCAGCACCCGCCTGTGCGGCGAGCCGAAGGAGATCAAGTCCTGGGGTGAAACCGGCCTGACCGGCGAATGGGCGAACAAGCCGATCCAGCTGTTCGGTCGCAACTCGGTATCCGGCACCTACGGTTACTTCAAGGAAGAAGCGCTGTGCAAAGGCGACTTCAAGTCCAACGTCAACGAGCAGCCGGGTTCGGCCTCGGTGGTGCAGTCGATCTCCAGCACCCTGAACGCCATCGGTTACTCGGGGATCGGCTACAAGACCTCCAGCGTCCGCGCCGTTCCCCTGGTCAACAAGAAGGGTGAGCTGGAAGAAGCCAACGAAACCAACGCCCTGTCCGGCAAGTACCCGCTGGCGCGCTTCCTCTACGTCTACGTGAACAAGGCGCCGAACAAGCCCCTGGCGCCGCTGGAAGCGCAGTTCCTGAAGATGGTCCTGTCCAAGCAGGGTCAGGAAGTGGTGGTGAAGGACGGCTACATCCCGCTGCCGGCCAAGGTGGTCGAGAAGGCCCTGAAGGACGCCGGCCTGTAACGGGCGCGCGGCGACCGCAAGGCGCCCGTCGTGCCTGACGAAGCCCGCTGCTCCTCTGGGGCGGCGGGCATCGTCATGTCAGCACTCTGTCATCTATCTGTCACAGAAGGCAGCTAGATTGAAGACCCTCGCAACAAGCGGCCCTGTTCGCAGCGCCCCGAGAATTCCTCATGAATGACCTGGCCAACAACAGCATGAGCGCCCAATCGAACGGCCTGAGGCTGGATTTCAACACCCCCGCCCAGCAACGCAAACGGCGCGTTCGCGCGTTCAAGGACCGGCTCACCCGCTGGTACGTGTCGATCGGTGGCCTGGCCGTGCTCGGCGCCATCACGCTGATCTTCTTCTACCTCGCCCACGTGGTGCTGCCGATCTTCGCCGGCGCCGAGCTGAAGCCGCTGAAAGCGCAGCAGCCCGCCTGGCTGGCCGCGCAGAGCGACGCGCTGCTGCTCGCCGTGGAAGAACAGAACAAGGTGGCGATGCGCCTCGATCGCGCCGGCCAGGTGCAGTTCTTCACCCTCAAGGACAGCACGCCGCTGAACCGCGTGCAGCTGCCGCTGCCGGCGGGCGCCAGCATCACCTCGGTGAGCCAGGACCAGCCCGGCAGCCACCGTGTGCTGCTCGGCCTGTCCAACGGCCAGGTGCTGGTGTTCACCCACACCTACCCGGTGACCTACCCGGACAACGTCAAAACCATCACGCCGACGCTGCAGTACCCGTTCGGCGAGGCGCCGATCGTGCTCGACCCGCAGGGCCGCGCGCTGGAGCACGTGGCGCTCAGCGAGAACGGCGACACGCTGATGCTCGCCGGCTCCAGCGGCGCCGAACTGAGCCTGCTGTCGATCAGCCGCGAAGAGAACCTGATGACCGGCGAGGTCAGCCAGGACGAGACGCGCATCGCCCTGCCGCAGATCGCCGAGCCGATCAAGGCGCTGGTCATCGACCCGCGCCAGCAGTGGCTCTACGTGATCAACGGCAAGGCCACCGCCGACGTCTTCGACCTGCGCAGCAAGAGCCTCAACGGCCGTTACGCGATGCTCAAGGGCGACGCCGAAGTCAGCACCCTCAGCCCGCTGCTCGGCGGCACCTCGCTGCTGGTCGGCGACAGCAAGGGCGGCATCGCCCAGTGGTTCATGGTCCGCGACGGCGACGGCAAGTCGGTGCTGACGCACATCCGCGACTTCAGCCTCGGTGAAAAACCGATCACCCAGATCGTCCCCGAGGAACGTCGCAAGGGCTTCATGGCGCTGGACGCCGACGGCACGCTCGGCATCTTCCACAGCACCGCGCACCGCACCCTGCTGGTCCAGCGGGTCGCCGATGGCGAAACCCACGCCGCGCTGTCGCCGCGCGCTTCGCGCCTGCTGGTGGAGTCCAACGGACAGCTGCAACGCTTCGTGGTCGACAACCCGCACCCGGAAGTGTCCTGGAGCGCGCTGTGGAGCAAGGTCTGGTACGAGAACTACGACGAACCGCGCTACGTCTGGCAGTCGACCTCGGCCAATAGTGATTTCGAGCCCAAGCTGAGCCTCGCCCCGCTGACCTTCGGCACCCTGAAGGCAGCCTTCTACGCGATGATCCTCGCCGCCCCGCTGGCGATCTGCGCGGCCATCTACACCGCCTACTTCATGGCCCCGGCGATGCGCCGCAAGGTCAAGCCGGTGATCGAGCTGATGGAAGCGCTGCCGACGGTGATCCTCGGCTTCTTCGCCGGGCTGTTCCTCGCGCCCTACGTCGAAGGGCACCTGCCGGGCATCTTCAGCCTGCTGTTGCTGACGCCGGTCGGCGTTCTCCTCGCCGCCTACCTGTGGAGTCGCCTGCCGGAGAAAGTCCGCCTGGCGATTCCCGAGGGCTGGGAAGCGGCGCTGCTGATCCCGGTGATCCTCGGCGTCGGCGCGCTGTCGCTGGGCATGAGCGGGCACCTGGAGAACTGGCTGTTCGGCGGTGACATGCGCCACTGGCTGTCCAACGACCTCGGCATCGCGTTCGACCAGCGCAACGCCCTGGTGGTCGGCCTGGCGATGGGCTTCGCGGTGATCCCGAACATCTTCTCGATCGCCGAGGACGCCGTGTTCAGCGTGCCGAAAAGCCTCACCTTCGGCTCTCTGGCCCTCGGCGCGACGCCCTGGCAGACCATGACCCGCGTGGTGATCCTCACCGCCAGCCCGGGGATCTTCTCGGCGCTGATGATCGGCCTCGGCCGCGCGGTGGGCGAGACCATGATCGTGCTGATGGCCACCGGCAACACGCCGATCATGGACATGAACATCTTCGAGGGCCTGCGCACCCTGGCGGCCAACACCGCGGTGGAAATGCCCGAATCCGAAGTGGGCAGCTCGCACTACCGGGTGCTGTTCCTCGCCGCGCTGGTGCTGCTGAGCTTCACCTTCGTGATGAACACCCTGGCGGAAGTGATCCGTACCCGCCTGCGCAAGAAATACGCCTCGCTATAGATACACGGCCGGCCACGCCGGCCCGCTGATGAATGCACTGCGCGGCGCGACGTCGCCGGGCGAAACGAACGAAGGTACGAGCGGTGAAACAGCAAACCCTGAAATCCTGGTTCAAGAGCGGCTCGCCCTGGGTCTGGATGACCGCCAGTGGCGTGTCCATCGCGGTGATCATGACCGTCGGCCTGCTGGCGGTGATCGCCACCCGCGGTCTGGCCAACTTCTGGCCGGCGGATGTGCTGGAGGCCGATTACCAGGTGCCCGGCACGCCAGCCAAGGTGATGGCCGGCGAGCTGGTCCAGGCCGAGGAGGTGCCGCGCGCGCGCCTGGCCGGCGCCGGCCTGCCGGTGGACGTGAACGGCGGCGAGTTCATGACCCGCGAGCTGTTCAAGGTCGGCAACCGCGAGGTGTATGGCGCCGACTTCACCTGGGTGGTCGCCGAATGGACCAGCAACCTGCGCACGCCGCAGAACCTGATGGTCATGGAGCGCCGCGAGTGGGGCAACTTCTACGGCTACCTGGTCAACGTGAAGGAAAACGGCCAGGTGATCGCCGAGGGTGACGACGCCTGGGCCGCGATGCAGCAGCGCATCGGCCGCGTCGACGCGCTCTACGGGCAGATTTCCAAACTGGAAAAACGCGACATCGGGCGCATCAACGCCGGCCTCGAGCGCCTGCGCCTGAAAACCCGCAAGCTGGAGATGAACGGCCAGCTGGACGCCGCCGGGCAGGCCGACCTGGACGCCGAGCGCGCGCAGTGGGGTGCCGAGTACAGGGTCCTCGAGGGTCAGCTCAACGACCTGCACCAGCAGTTCGACCGCGACAGCGTGACGGTGCGCACCGTCGACGGCCAGGAGCAGGAGATGAGCCTGGGCAAGGTGGTCCGCGCCTACCGGCCGAACACCATGGGCACCGGCGCCAAGCTCGGCTTCTACTTCGCCAAGCTGTGGGAATTCCTCAGCGACGAGCCGCGCGAGGCGAACACCGAGGGCGGCATCTTCCCGGCCATCTTCGGCACCGTGATGATGACCCTGATCATGGCCGTGATCGTCACCCCGTTCGGCGTGCTGGCGGCCATCTACCTGCGCGAGTACGCCAAGCAGGGGCCGCTCACGCGGGTCATCCGCATCGCCGTGAACAACCTCGCCGGGGTCCCGGCGATCGTCTACGGCGTGTTCGGCCTGGGCTTCTTCGTCTACGTGCTGGGCGGCTCGATCGACCGGCTGTTCTTCGCCGAAGCCCTGCCGGCGCCGACCTTCGGCACGCCGGGGCTGATGTGGGCGTCGCTGACCCTGGCGATCCTCGCCGTGCCGGTGGTGATCGTCGCCACCGAGGAAGGCCTGGCGCGCATCCCGCGGGCCCTGCGAGAGGGCTCCCTGGCGCTCGGCGCGACCAAGGCGGAAACCCTCTGGAAGGTCGTACTGCCGATGGCCAGCCCGGCGATGATGACCGGCCTGATCCTCGCCGTGGCCCGCGCCGCCGGCGAAGTCGCCCCGCTGATGCTGGTCGGCGTGGTCAAGCTGGCGCCGGCGCTGCCACTGGACGGCAACTACCCGTACCTGCATCTGGACCAGAAGATCATGCACCTGGGCTTCCACATCTACGACGTCGGCTTCCAGAGCCCCAACGTCGAAGCCGCGCGACCGCTGGTGTACGCCACCGCGCTCCTGCTGGTGCTGGTGATCGCCCTGCTCAACCTGAGCGCGGTGTTCATCCGCAACCACCTGCGCGAGAAGTACAAGGCGCTGGACCACTGAGTGAATTGCGCCGGACGCGCGCCGCGCGGCCGGCTAACCGAATTGTTAGCGTAGGGAGCACCCCATGCAGCACGAAACGCCTACCCACGGCATCGACATCAAGGCCCTCGGCCGCGACAAGCAGAGCCTGCGCCTGGCCGACGAGACCGTCGCCCTCGAAGTCCCCGGCCTGAACCTGTTCTACGGCGACAAGCAGGCGCTGTTCGACGTCAGCATGAACATTCCCAAGCAGCGCGTGACCGCCTTCATCGGCCCGTCCGGCTGTGGCAAGTCGACCCTGCTGCGCACCTTCAACCGGATGAACGACCTGGTCGACGGCTGCCGCGTCGAGGGCGAGATCCTCCTCGAGGGCCAGAACATCTACCGCAAGGGCGTGGAAGTCGCCGAGCTGCGCCGCCGCGTCGGCATGGTCTTCCAGAAGCCCAACCCGTTTCCCAAGAGCATCTACGAGAACGTCGTCTACGGCCTGCGCATCCAGGGCATCAACCAGAAGCGCGTGCTCGACGAAGCGGTGGAATGGTCGCTGAAGAGCGCCGCGCTGTGGGACGAGGTGAAGGACCGCCTGCATGACTCCGCCCTCGGCCTCTCCGGCGGCCAGCAACAGCGCCTGGTGATCGCCCGCACGGTGGCGGTGCAGCCCGAAGTGCTGCTGCTCGACGAGCCCTGCTCGGCGCTCGACCCGATCTCGACGCTGAAGGTCGAGGAGCTGATCTACGAGCTGAAGAGCAAGTACACCATCGTCATCGTCACCCACAACATGCAGCAGGCCGCGCGGGTTTCCGACTACACGGCGTTCATGTACATGGGCAAGCTGATCGAATTCGGCGACACCGACACGCTGTTCACCAACCCGGCGAAGAAGCAGACCGAGGACTACATCACCGGCCGCTACGGCTAGGGACTCGTGCCGTAGGGTGCGCCGCGCGCACCGACTCGCCACTGGTGCGCGCGGCGCACCCTACCGGTTTTTCGCGGAGTTAGAGAATGATCAACAAAGACGGCCACACCCAACACATCTCCCAGCAGTTCAACGCCGAGTTGGAGGAGGTGCGCAGCCATCTCCTGGCGATGGGCGGCTTGGTCGAGAAGCAGGTCAACGACGCGGTCAACGCGCTGATCGATGCCGACACCGGCCTCGCCCAGCAGGTCCGCGAGATCGACGACCAGATCAACCAGATGGAGCGCAACATCGACGAGGAATGCGTGCGCATCCTCGCCCGGCGCCAACCGGCGGCGTCCGACCTGCGCCTGATCATCAGCATCTCCAAGTCGGTGATCGACCTCGAGCGGATCGGCGACGAGGCGACCAAGATCGCCCGCCGCGCCATCCAGCTGTGCGAGGAAGGCGAGTCGCCACGCGGCTACGTCGAGGTGCGCCACATCGGCGGCCAGGTGCGCAAGATGGTCCAGGAAGCGCTGGACGCCTTCGCCCGCTTCGATGCCGACCTGGCGCTCTCGGTGGCCCAGTACGACAAGACCGTCGACCGCGAATACAAGACCGCGCTGCGCGAGCTGGTCACCTACATGATGGAAGACCCGCGCTCGATCTCCCGCGTGCTCAGCGTGATCTGGGCGCTGCGCTCGCTGGAGCGGATCGGCGACCACGCGCGCAACATCGCCGAACTGGTGATCTACCTGGTGCGCGGCACCGACGTGCGCCACACCGGGCTGACCAAGAAGAGACGCCAGCTCCCCGGCGAACCGGAAGAAATCGCGCCCTGAGCCGCGCGCGCCCTGCCCCGGCATCCGGCCGCCGGCGGCGCGCGCGCTTCGCCGAGGCCCCGTCCGGGATTTTCCGCCCCATGGCGTGGGCGGTTAGCCATTAGCTACTCGCCAAGGCTATGCTTAGGTCCAACCTTCAGGAGTGGCCGATGAGCAAAGTCAGTGTGCTGGTGGTGGACGACGCCTCCTTCATTCGCGATCTGGTGAAAAAGGGGTTACGCGACCACTTTCCCGGCATCCAGCTGGAAGAAGCGGTGAACGGGCGCAAGGCCCAGCAGCTGCTCGGCCGCGTGACCGTCGACCTGATCCTCTGCGACTGGGAAATGCCGGAAATGTCCGGCCTCGAACTGCTCACCTGGTGCCGCGAACAGGACACGCTCAAGACCACGCCGTTCATCATGGTCACCAGCCGCGGCGACAAGGACAACGTGGTTCAGGCGATCCAGGCCGGCGTCAGCGACTACATCGGCAAGCCCTTCTCCAACGACCAGTTGATCAACAAGGTGAAGAAGGCCCTGAGCCGCGCCGGCAAGCTCGAGGCGCTGTCCGCCTCCGCGCCGGCGCGCACGCTATCCGGCGGCATACCCAACGATTCCCTCGCCGCGCTCACCGGCGGCAAGGCCGCGGTGATCAACACCAGCCCCGCGCAGCCACCGCGACCGGTGGCCGCCCCGGCTCCCGCGGCCAGCAAACCCGCCCCCGCCGCCGCGCCGACAGGCCGGGGCCAGGGCCAGTTGCGCCTGCCCGGCGGCATGCTCGGTTGCGTGATCAAGGCCATCAGCCTGAAGGAAGCGGCCATCGTGGTGCGCCGCGGCGAGCTGATCCCGCAGGTGCTGGAAAGCGCGGTGCTCGACCTGGAACAGGGCGAAGGCGGCGAAGTCGCGCGCCTCAACGGCTACCTCCACTCGGTCGCCGCCTTCGAGCCGAAACCCGACAGCGACTGGCTGCAGCTGATCTTCCGCTTCGTCGACCGCGATCCGCAGAAGATGGACTACCTCTCGCGCCTGATCGCCCGCGGCACCGCGCAGAAGCATTTCGTCCCCGGCGCCTAGGGCGTCCTGCGCGACGGCCGGCGATTCGCCGAGCCGGGCCGGCGCTGCTATCTTCGCCTCGCGACCCCTTCCACTGCGGAACCCCATGCCCGGACGCCTGCTCTTCCTCTGCTGCCTGCTGGCGCTCAGCGCGCCCGCCGCCGCGCTGACCGTCTACAAGTACACCGACGCCAACGGCGTGGTCACCTACAGCGACCAGGCCGCGCCCGGCGCGAAGGTGTTCGTGTTCCAGGACCGCATGGTCGAGCGCCTGGACAACCAGGTGAAGCTGGAGACCAGCAAGCATGCCGGCGGCGAGACCCTCAGCGTGCGCAACGACCTCTACGCGCCGGTGGAAGTCGAGCTGCGCCTGGAAAAACTCGACAACGCGGTCGGCGCGCCGGACAAGCCGATTCATTGGGTGCTGCCGCCACGCAGCTCGATCCGCCTGGCCACCCTCGCGCCGCGCGATCCCAGTCAGCCGCTGCGCTACACGCCCAAGCTGCGCTACGCCCTCGGCGATCCGCGCCTGCAGCCGCTGGCGGTGCGCTATCCGCTGCCCTGGCGCGGCGGGCCGTTCCGCAAGAGCCAGGGCGCCAACGGCGGCTACAGCCACAACACGCCGAAGGGTCGCTACGCCATCGATATCGCCATGCCCGAGGGCACGCCCATCGTCGCCGCCCGCGCCGGCATGGTGGTGAAGGTGGAAAACGACCAGAGCGGGCGCGGCAAGAACCCTTCGGGCAACTTCGTGCGGATCCTTCACGATGACGGCACCATGGGCGTCTACCTGCACCTGATGCAGGGCTCGGTGAAGGTGCGCGAGGGCCAGCGCGTGCTGCCCGGCAGCGCGCTGGCGCTCTCCGGCAACACCGGCAACAGCACCGGTCCGCACCTGCACTTCGTGGTCCAGCGCAACGTCGGACTGGCGCTGGAATCGATTCCCTTCGACTTCGCCCAGCCGGTGGACGCGCTGCCCAATTTCGCCGTGGGTGGCGAGTAGGCGGCTTCGTTGCACTGAAAACTGGCGTGGCGCCTGCCGCTGGTGCGCCGAAGCGTGGCAGGCGCAGCGCACATTTCCCGCGCCGATTCCGCCGGATGCCGCCAACCCGTTGAACGCGCTGGGGTTTGCCGGCACGCCAGGCAGGCTGCGACAAACTGGCACCGGACTTGCAAAAACCCAATCGAACGGGATGAGTCAACGCGCCGGCAACGCTGGTACATCGTGCACTCATGACGCTTGGCACACAGGAGCAACACCAGAGGCGAACTAGGGTTCCGGTCCACGCGAGTGGATGGCAGGTCCGAGAGTTCTCCGGCCCCAAGGACAAGGGGGCTACACGGCGGGATAAAAGCCCGGGAGACGCGTCGTCATCCCGTGCCCGATTCCCTGTGTAGGAGTTCCGCCATGAGCCTGTCGCTAACCCGCTTCGCGTTCCGCAAGACCCTCGCCGGCCTCTGTCTGGCCGCCGCCACGCTACTTCCGGTCGCCGCCTCCGCGGCCGAATCGCTGAAGATCGGCACCGTGGTCTGGGCCGGCTACGCGCCCTTCTATGTCGCCGATGCCCTCGATCTGTACAAGAAGCACAACCTCAAGGTGCAGCTGCAGTTCTTCAACGATCCCGCGATGATCCCGTCGGCGATGGCCGGCAGCGCGCTGGACGGCGGCATGCTCACCTATGACCAGGTGATCAACTCGGCCGCCAAGGGCCTGGCGCACAAGGTGGTGATGCCGATCGACTTCTCCAACGGTGGCGATGCCATCGTCGCCGAGAAATCCATCACTTCGGTGGCCGACTTCAAGGGCAAGAAGGTCGGCTTCAACCCGCTTTCGCCGTCCGACTTCCTGCTCGCCTATGCGCTGAAGACCAACGGCCTGACCGACAAGGACATCCAGCCGGTCAACATGACGCCCGAAGGCATTCCCGGCGCCATGGCCTCCGGCAGCCTGCCGATCGGCGTGACCTACGAACCCAACGTGTCGCAGATCCTCGGCATGCCCAGCGACAAGTTCCACGTCGTCTACTCGTCCAAGGACGCGCCCGGCCTGATCACCGACGTGCTGGTGTTCGACGAGAAGATGATCGCCAAGAAACCCGCAGCGATCAGCGCGCTGATCCTCGGCTACCTCGACGGCCTCGCCTACATCCAGAGCCATCCGGACGAAGCGGCGAAGATCATCGGCAAGGTGCTCGGCGTCGATGCCGAAGAAGCCAAGGCGCAGATGAGCGGCGTGTACAACATCCCGCTCAACGAGATGGAAACCAACTTCACCAAGGCCGAGGCCACCACCTCGTTCTTCGGCAGCGGCGCGGTGATCGCCAAGCTGCTCAAGGATAACGGCCAGATCGCGGAGATCCCCGACTTCGCCAAGACCTACGACGCCCAGTTCGTCAAAGCGCTGACCGAGTAATCGCGTCCTCGCCGGTGGAGGGGCTTGCCCTCCACCGACGCTGCACCTGCGCCCGACTTCGCCACGGCGCGCCCGCGCTCCACCGCTGGAGGAACCTATGTCCACCCAGATCTACCGCTACGCCGACGGCCGCCTGGCCAATACCCTGGCCATCGCCTACACCCTCGTCGGCTACGTCGGCGGCATCGGCCTGCTGCTTTCCGGTCACTGGGCGGCGATCGCTGCCGGCACCCTGCTGCTGGCCCATTCGATGATCGTCGCCGCCTACCTGATCCACGAATTCGCCCACGGCACCATCTTCGCCAAGCCCCGGCACAACGAATGGGCCGGCGAGCTGTGCAGCTGGATCTGCGGCAGCTGCTACGCCGGCTTCCAGGACCTGCGCAAGAAGCACATGCGCCACCACGTCGACCGCGCCGACGTGATCACCTTCGACACCAAGGCCTTCCTCGCCCGCAGCCCGGCCTGGTTCCGCAAGCTGGTGCTGGCCGCGGAATGGGCCTACGTGCCGGCGGTCGAGCTGATCATGCATTACTACGTGATCCTCCTGCCGTTCATCACCGACAACGCCAAGCACCGCGCCAACCGCCGCAAGGTCGCGCTCACCCTGCTGATCCGCGGCGTGCTCTTCGGCCTGCTCGCCTACGCCTCGCCGCTGGCCGCCGTGCTGTACTTCGTCGCCTGGTCGATCATGCTCACCGTGCTGCGCTTCACCGATGCCTACCAGCACACCTACGACGCCTTCGCGGTGCTCGAGGACGGCGGCAAGATCCCTGACGACAAGACCCGCGACCGCACCTACGAGCAGATGAACACCTTCAGCAACGTGGTCTCGGTGCGCTGGCCGGTGCTCGACCTGCTGCTGCTCAACTTCGCCTACCACAACGCCCACCACGAAAAACCGGTGGCGCCCTGGTACCGCCTGCCGGCGCTGCACAAGCAGCTGTACGGCGACGACTACGCCCAGGTGCTGCCGATGCACCTGCTGTTCAAGAGCTTCCACCAGCACCGCCTGCGCCGCGTCATCGACGACAACTACGGCGTGGTCGAGCCGGAAGGCAAACACCGCGCCGACGGTTTCTACGGCGCGGTCGGCGTGTCCTTCCTGACGGCGGTGTGAGCATGATCGACTACCGCGGCAAACAGGTGCTGATCACCGGCGCGGCCAGCGGCATCGGGCGCGGCCTGGCGCGCGCCTTCGCCGAGCAGGGCGCCACCCTGGATCTGCTCGACCGCAACGCCGAGGCGCTGGGGCAGGTCGCCGAGGAACTGGCGACGCTGACCTCCAGCCGCATCGCCTGCGTCGACCTGGGCGACAGCGCTGCCATCGCCGACTACGCCGCCCGCCGCGGCGGGCGGCCGCTGGATGTGCTGATCAACAATGCCGGCGTCGAGTACGCCACGCCGCTGAGCGATACCGGCGCACAGGCCGATGCCCACTGGCAGGCGCTGCTGGACAACAACGTCGCCTCGATGCTGCGCCTGACCCGCGCCCTGCTGGGGCACTTGAAGGATGGCGCCAGTGTGATCAACCAGGCGTCGATCTGGGGCCTCAAGGGCGTGCCGGGGTTTTCCGCCTATGTCGCCAGCAAGCACGCGGTGATCGGCCTGACCCGCTCGCTGGCCTGGGAACTGGGCGGGCGGAGGATTCGCGTCAACGCCGTGTGCCCCGGCTGGATCGCCACCGAGGCGGCGATGCGTTCGCTGCGGGTGATGGCCGCCGAGGCCGGGCGCAGCGAGGAGCAGGAACTGGCCACGATCCTCGCCGCCCAGGCGGTGCCCGAACTGCTCACGCCGGCTGACCTGGCCGGCACCTTCCTGTTCCTCGGCAGCGCACTGGCGGCGCCGATCACCGGGCAGGCGCTGTCGGTCAGCCACGGCGAGGTCATGCACTGATGGCGCGGCCACTGGAACACCAGGTCGCGCTGGTCACCGGCGCCACCCAGGGCATCGGCCGCGCCATCGCGATCGCGCTGGCCGACGCCGGCGCGCGGGTGTGGATCAACCACCTCGACCAGCCGCAGGCCGCCGAAGCGCTGGTGGCGCAGATCGTCGCCGCCGGCGGCCGCGCCCACGCGGTACAGGCCGACGTCGCCTCGCCGGAGCAGGTCGAGGCGATGTTCGTCGAGGTGCTCGGCCACGGGCCGCTGGACATCCTGGTGAACAACGCCGGGATCATTCTCGAGAAAGCCTTCCTCGACACCGACGAGGACGACTGGGCACGTCTGCTCGGCGTTGACCTCGGCGGCGTCTACCGCTGCTGCCGCCAGGCGCTGAGGCACATGCAGCCACGCGGCACCGGCAGCATCGTCAACATCGCCTCGGAACTCGGCCAGCTCGGCCGCGCCCAGTACGTCGCCTACTGCACCGCCAAGGCCGGGGTGATCGGCCTGAGCAAGTCGCTGGCCCGCGAGTTCGCCCCGGCGATCCGCATCAACGCGGTGGCGCCCGGCCCGGTGGACACGCCGATGGTCTCGCTGGAGCACATGAGCGCCGAGATGATCGCCGCGGAAACCGCGATCCCCGCCGGCCGTCTCGGGCGCCCCGAGGAAATCGCCGCGGCGGTGCTGTTCCTCGTCTCGCCGCAGGCGAGCTTCTTCCACGGTCAGACCCTCGGCGCCAACGGCGGCGCCTGGATGGGCTGAAGATGAGCCTGCTGCGAGCGGAACTGGCGCTGATGAGCGGCGCGATCCTGTGGGGCCTCGGCTGGATTCCGGTGCAGATGTTCGCCAACCGCGGGCTGCTCGGCATGCCGCTGATCCTCGCCTGCTACGGCCTGCTCAGCCTCGTCAGCCTGCCGCTGATCCTGCGCCAGCGCCGCGCCTGGTGGAGCCAGCGCTTCAACCTGCTGGCGATCGGCGCGTGCGGCGGCTGGGCCACCGCCGGGCTGGTCAGCGCGCTGTCCGAAGGCGACGTGATGCGCGCCATGCTGCTGTTCTACCTGGCGCCGGTATGGGCGCTGCTGGGCGGCTGGCTGCTGCTCGGCGAACGCCTCGACGCCACGCGTATCGGCGCTGTGCTGCTGGCCATGCTCGGCATCGCCCTGACCCTTGGCGTCAGCCGCGAGAGCTTCCAGGCGCTGCACGGCAGCGATGCCCTGGCGCTCTCCGCCGGCATGGCCTTCGCCCTCAACAACATCGCCACGCGCTCGGCCGAGCGTGTGCCGCTGACCAGCAAGGCGCTGGTCGCCTTTCTAGGCAGCGCCGCCTTCGGCGCGCTGTTCTGCCTGATCCAGGGCCGCGGCCTGCCGCCGATGTCGGTGCAAACCTGGGGCCTGGTGGCGCTGTTCGGTGCCTTCTGGCTGGTCTCCATGGCCGCGGCGCAGTACGGCTTCAGCCACGTCGAGGCCAGCCGCGGTGCGGTGCTGGCGCTGGTCGAACTGATCGCCGCGGTGCTCAGCTCGGCGGCCTTCGGCGAGCGCGAGATCGGCCTGCGCGAATGGCTCGGCGGCGCCCTGGTGCTGGCCGCCGCCTTCATCGCCGCGCGTCCGCCGCGGCCCACCCTTCCCTCTGTCTGCGAGGCAAACCGATGACAACCGTACGCATGGACCAGCTCAGCTGGGTCGAATACGCCCGCCGCGTGAGCGAGGAATCGCCCGTGGTCTTCCTGCCCTGTGGCGCCACCGAACAGCACGGCCCGCACCTGCCGCTGGGCACCGACGCGCTGCTCGCCAGCGCGCTCTGCGAGGACGTCGCCGCGCGCGTCGGCGGGCTGGTCGCACCGGCGCTGTCCTACGGCTACAAGTCGCAGCCCAAGTGCGGCGGCGGCAACCATTTCTGCGGCACCACCAGCCTCGACGGGCAGACCCTGATCGCCCTGGTACGCGACGCCGTGCGCGAGTTCGCCCGCCACGGCGTGACCCGCCTGGTGCTGGTCGACGGTCACTACGAGAACCAGTGGTTCGTCACCGAGGGCATCGAGCTGGCGCTGCGCGAGCTGGGCCCCACCGCGAAGCTGCAGGTGATGCGCCTGGAGCACTGGGATTTCTGCAGCGAGCAGACCCTGGCCGACGTGTTCCCCGAAGGCTTCCCCGGCTTCGCCCTGGAGCACGCGGCGGTGATCGAGACGTCGCTGATGCTGCACTACCTGCCGAACCTGGTGCGCATCGACCTGATCCCCAACGATCCGCCCGCCGATTTCCCGCCCTACGACATGTACCCGAGCCGCACCGAGTGGGTGCCGCCGTCCGGCGTGCTGTCCTCGGCCAAGGGCTCCAGCGCCGAGAAGGGCGCGCGCATGGCCGGCGACATCTGCAACGGCATCGCCCAGGCGGTGCGCAAGGAATTCGCGCTGTGAGCACGGCCCTGATCGTCATCGACATGCAGCGCGACTTCTGCGCCGCCGGTGGCTACGCCGACCGCGCCGGGCTGGACATCACGCGCCTGCGCGCGCC
Organism: Pseudomonas sp. UBA6310; assembly: GCF_002438225.1. Classification (NCBI taxonomy): domain Bacteria; kingdom Pseudomonadati; phylum Pseudomonadota; class Gammaproteobacteria; order Pseudomonadales; family Pseudomonadaceae; genus Pseudomonas; species Pseudomonas sp. UBA6310. Next base: position 187,989 of record NZ_DJTK01000083.1, read on the forward strand.
GATCCCGGCGATCCAGCGCCTGCTCGACGGCGCCCGTCGCCACGGCCTGGCGATCTTCCACACCCGCGAGGGCCATCGTCCCGACCTCGCCGACCTGCCGGAAAGCAAGCGCCGGCGCGCCGAGTGCGCGGGTGCGCCGATCGGTGGCCAGGGCCCCTTGGGGCGCCTGCTGGTGCGCGGCGAGTACGGCCACGACCTGATCGACGAGTTGCAGCCGCTGCCCGGCGAGCCGGTGATCGACAAGCCCGGCTACAGCGCCTTCGCCCACACCGACCTGGAGCTGATGCTGCGCAACCGCGGCATCGACGAGCTGATCGTCACCGGCGTGACTACCGAGGTCTGCGTGTCCTCGACGCTGCGCAGCGCGGTGGATCTCGGGTTCGCCTGCACCCTGGTCGACGATGCCTGCGGTTCGGCGCACGCCACGCTGCACGCCGCCGTGGTGGCGATGATGGCGGTAGAAGGCGGGCTGTTCGGCCGCGTCCTCGACAGTCAGGATGTACTGGCCGAATGGGAGGAGCGCCGATGACCCAGGTAACCCGCCTGTGGCCGCTGCTCACCGCGACCTACCGCTACGACAAGTCGATCTCCACCTACCGCCGCGGCCAGGGCATTGCCATCGAGGCGCCGATCCTCGCCTACCTGATCGAGACGAAGCAGGGGCGCATCCTCTATGACGTCGGCTGCGACTACCGCAAGATCGCCGACCCGGCGCTGCGCGAGCGCTGGTACGGCGACTTCCCGCTGGGCGCGCCGCAGATGAGCGAGGAGCAGCGCCTGCCGGCGCATTTCGCCCGCCTCGGCCTGACCCCGGCGGACATCGACCTGGTGTTCCTCGGCCACCTGCACTTCGATCACGCCGGCGGTCTCTGCGAGGTCTGCGGCGCCGAGGTGCACGTGCACGCCGCCGAGCTGGAAGCCGCCCGCGGACAGGCCGACGAGGCCTACTTCGCCGACGATTTCGCCGGCGACTACCGCTGGAAGGTGCAGACCGGCGAGTACGACCTGGTCCCCGGCGTGCGCGCGATCAACACGCCCGGCCACACCGCCGGGCACATGTCGCTGCTGATCGAGCTGCCCGAGGGCAAGCCGGTGATCCTCGCCGGCGACGCCGCCGACCTGACCGAGAACATCGAGGAGGAAATCGCTCCCGGCACGCTCTGGCAGGATCGCGAGGACATGGCCATCGACAGCATCCGCAAGCTCAAGGCGCTGGCGCGGGAAACCGGCGGCGAGCTGTGGCCGAACCACGACATGGCCTTCTTCAACGGCCTGCGCCAGTTCCCGGAGTTCCATTCATGAAACCTGTTCCCGACGCCTACCTCGGCGTCTGGCAGCGCACGCTGCTGACCACCACCGGTGGCGTTCACGACAGCAGCACCCACGTCTACTGGCTGCAGACCGAGCGCCTGTTCGCCGACCTGCGGATTCCGCAGCCGGCACCGCGCAGCGAGGCCGAGCGCGTGCTGCAGGCCGGCTTCGCCGGCGTCACCGAGGTCAACGACGACCTCTGCCAGTGGCACCGGGCGATCGACTTCCAGCCGCCGAGCGGCCGCGAGGACATCGGCCGGATGCGTTTCGAGTCCAGCGAGCGCGTGCTCGAGGATGGCCTCGACGGCAGCTACCACGAAGTCTGGGAGCGCCTGCCGGAATCCCTCGGGCGCAACTGGGGCACCTGGCTGAGCGCCGGCGACGGCCGCCAGGCTTGCCTGCTGCTGGCCGGCGACTGCTTCCTCTTCGCCGCCGGTCGCGCCACCGCCCTGCCCGCCGCGCCCTCGCTCGCCGCGCTGCTGGCGGGTGGCGCGGAGGCCGGCACGCTGCTCGACTTCGAGCTGTCGTTCGGCCGCCATTGCCAGGGCACGCAGCCCTGGCGCATCGCGTTATCGACGCTGCCCGAGCGGGTCGGCCAGGCGCTCCTGCCGAGCCGCATCGACCCCGACCAACCTGCGCAACTGCTGGATGCCGAGACCCTCGGCCACCTCGGTGCCACGCCGCCGCAGGGCGGCTGGCAGGCCTGCGCGAGCCCGTCTTCACCCCGGAGAAACGAACCATGACCGCCCATCGCCCCCTGCCCGAAACACGTCCGGCGGCGTCGCCGAAAGCCGCCCGCTGGTGGGTCATCCGCGGAGACCTGCCGCGCGGCGCGATCTGGGGCCTGGCGCTCGCCGGGCTGCTGGCGCCGCTGCTGGCGTGGTGGGCCGCGACCACCTTCGGCGTGTCCAACCCGATGTTCCTGCCCGGCCCGGACGCCGTGATCAAGCGCCTCGGCCACTGGCTGACCGACGAGGGCCTGTTCGCCGACATCGCCATCAGCGTCTGGCGGGTGATGGGCGGCTTCTGCTCCTCGGCGCTGCTGGCCCTGCCGCTGGGTCTTTACATCGGCACCTACCGCCCGGTGCAGGCGTTCCTCGAGCCGCTCACCGACTTCATCCGCTACATGCCGGCGGTGGCCTTCATCCCGCTGGTGATGCTCTGGGTCGGCATCGACGAGGGCTCGAAGATCCTCATCATCTTCATCGGCACCTTCTTCCAGATGGTGCTGATGGTCGCCGAGGACGTGCGCCGGGTGCCGATGGCGCAGATCGAGGCGGCGCAGACCATGGGCGCCAGCCGCTACGAGGTGATCAAGCTGGTGATCCTGCCGTCGGCGCGCCCGGCGCTGCTCGACACCCTGCGCATCACCTGCGGCTGGGCCTGGACCTACCTGGTGGTGGCCGAACTGGTGGCCGCCAACTCCGGCCTCGGCTACGCCATCCTCAAGGCGCAGCGCTACATGCAGACGGACAAGATCTTCGCCGGCATCCTGCTGATCGGCGTCATCGGCCTGCTCACCGACCAGGCGTTCCGCTGGCTCGGCCGCCTGGCCTTCCCCTGGTTGAAGAGGTAAGCGCGATGAACGACGCGAAAATCCGCATAAGCCATGTCGACAAGGTGTTCGCCAGTCGCGGCAAAACGGTGCAGGCGCTGCAGGACATCAATCTGGAGATCCGCCCGAACGAATTCATCACCTTCGTCGGCGCCTCCGGCTGCGGCAAGTCGACCCTGCTGCGCAGCATCGGCGGCCTGGAACGGCACAGCGCCGGCGACATCCTGGTCGACGGACGCGCGGTGGACGGCCCCGGCATCGACCGCGCCATGGTGTTCCAGCACTACAGCCTCTATCCCTGGCTGACGGTGATGAAGAACATCAAGTTCTGCCGCCAGTTGAAGGTCGTCTCCGACACCGTCAACAGCGACGCCGACGTCGAGGTGGCCAGCGGCCGCGCCGATGCGCTGCTCAACCTGATGGGGCTGTCGGCCTTCGCCGATGCCTACCCGAACCAGCTCTCCGGCGGCATGCAGCAGCGCGTGGCGATCGCCCGCGCGTTGATGCCCAAGCCGCAGATCCTGCTGATGGACGAGCCGTTCGGCGCGCTGGACGCGCAGACCCGCGAGGTGATGCACGACTTGATCCGCCACGTGCACCGGCTGGAGAAGAGCACCATCCTGTTCGTCACCCACGACGTCGAGGAAGCCATCTACCTGGGCGGGCGCATCGTGTTGATGGCGCCGCGGCCGGGGCGCATCGACAGCGTCTACGAGGTGCCGCTGCCCGCCGAACGCCACCAGGACATGAAGCTCTCCGCGGAATTTCTCGCCCTCAAGCGCGAAATCCTCAATCGCATCCGCGAAACCTCCGGCATGAGCACCGACCTGGAACTGCTCGAACAGCTGAGCCGCAGCGCGCCGGCCTGAACGGCGTGGGCGCGGGGTGACGGAGGGCGCGTGGCCGGTGGGCTGAAGCCCACCCTACGGCGTTACGGTGTTGGAGCCGGTGCGGGATCAGGTCCGCCTGAGCCGGCAACTCAGGGCGCAATGGTCGGAGACGCCGGTGCTCAGGACGACATCCTCGAGCCGGTAGCCCGGCGTGTGGAACAGCCCGTCGACCATGAACGGGATGTCCCCGGCGCGGTGCAGCGAGCCGTCGATGCTGGTGGTGTGCTGCGCCGGGATGCCGTCGATGAAATGCTCGGCGATCAGGTCGAAGGTGGCGCGGCCGCGCGGGGCGTTGAAGTCGCCCGCCAGCAACAGGTCGCCGGCCTGCCGCGCCTGTGCTTCGGCGAGGCCGATCAGCTTGCCGGCGCTTTCGCGCTGGTACGGCGTGGAGGTGCCGAACGGCGTGACGTTGAGGTGGGTGACGGCGATGCGGAAGCCGCCGACGCTGGCGCTGAGCATGACTTCGGCGATGCTCAGCGGGTCGGCGCCGCGCTTGCCGTCCGTGTTGAGGAAGGTCATCTCGCGGATGCTCCCGGCGCTGCCGGAATAGTACTCGGCGCACACGTCCGCCAACGCCGTCTCGCGGGCGATCAGCCCGACGCCGACCACGTTGTCCGGCCCCTCCCCCGGATAGCGCGCCATCGCCGCGAAGCTCATGCGGCTGCCCATTAGCGCCTCGAAGAACGGAATGTCGCGCTCGCACAGCTCCTGCAGGCAGAGCACATCCGGACGTTCGCGCCGGAGAAAGGCCTCGACACGCGGCAGGTGCATGGAACGTTCGATGTTGACGGAGACGAGCTTGAGCGACATGGGATCGGCGGGCAGTGGAATGAGGCGCGGGGTGCGCACGGCCGGCGACGGGACCGTGCAACGAGGATGCCGGAGTGTACCAGACGCCCGCGCCAGACCGCCCGCGCTCGCCGCCAGGCGCCACCGGGCGCGGCCTCAGGAGCGGTACAGCTTGAGGCTCTGCACACGCTCCCGGTAGGCCGCCATGCGCTCCTTCAGTTCGTCCTTGCGCTGCGCTGCCACGCAATGCAGCAGCACGTTGAGGGCGCTGGTCAGGCCACCGGTGGACTCGAGGATCAACCCGGTCTTGGTCTTCATGGTGATGATCCAGGGCGTGTCGATGTGCCGGGCGATGCCGTACTCGTCGGTGAAGACCACCAGGTCGGTGTCGTTCTTCAGGCAGGTGTTGGCGAAGGCGATGCCGGCATCGGCGTAGGGCGCGATGTCGATGAGGATCACACAGCAGCGCTTGTCGCGGCTGTCCAGCCAGTGGCCGAGCACGCCGCTGTAGAGGTCGAGGTATTCCACCCCGGAGCGCACCAGCGAAAGGCGGTTGGCGAAATCCTCGGCGAGCCCGCGGATGGTCTGGAAGCCGCAGACGAACACCCGCTCGGCTTCGCTGACGCGGGCGACGACGTCCTGCCAGTGCTGGTTGCCGAGCTGGCTGGCGAAGGCGGTGAGTGCCTCGATCTCCTCGTTGAGGTGCGCCAGCAGGTCGTCCGGCTGGCGTTCGACGCGCTCGAGCAGGGTGCTGTTGAGCAGCGACTGCACGCGCACCTCGTCGCGCAGTTCCTCCTTCAGGCTCTTCAGCCCCTTGTAGCCGAGGCGCCGCAGGAAGCGGCTGACGGTGTTCGGGCTGACGCCGCTCTTCTGCGCCAGGGTGGTGCCGTTCTCGAACGAAAGGCTCTCCAGGTTGGCCTGGATGTACGCCCACAGCGAGCGCTCGGCCGGGGTCAGCTTGCCGCTCAGTTGTTCCATCTTGCTGTCCAGCATGGGCGAAGCTCCGCTAGCTCTGGAATTTTTATGTCATCGTGTTGATGACTGGAAGAAATTTACTATATGCTCGACCCGCCCGGCAAAACATAACGACTAGAAACACGCGTTCTTCCTTTCGGCCCTTCGGCCATGCAATTCCTGCCCCAACCAAAGGCTCGCTTCATGCGGGCGGATAATCAGAAACGGAGTACAGGAACATGCCCGCACCCTATCACCGCAACGCCCTGCGCCACCTAGCGCGGGGTGCACTGGCCGTTTCGGCCCTGCTCGCCAGCGCCGCCGGCCAGGCCGCCGAGGAGCTGCACCTGTACAACTGGGGCGACTACATCAACCCGCAGGTGCTCAGCCGCTTCACCGAGCAGACCGGCATCAAGGTGTCCCTCGACACCTACGGCAGCAACGAAGAGATGCTGGCCAAGCTGCAGGCCGGCGCCAGCGGCTACGACATCGTCTTCCCCTCGGTGCACATGCAGGACAGCATGGCCGCCCTCGGCCTGCTGGAAAAGACCTCCATCGACCAGAGCCCGGCGTTCGCCAACATCGACCCGAGCTTCCTGCGCGCCAAATCGGACCCCAAGGGCGAGTACTGCATGCCCTACGCCTGGGGCACCGTGGGGATCTTCTACAACAAGACCAGGGTCAGCAAACCGATCGAGTCCTGGGCCGACTTCTTCGCCGAAGCCAAGGCCGGGAAGAAGGTCATCATGCTCGACGACATGCGCGAGACCCTCGGCGTCGGCCTGATCGTCAACGGCAAATCGGTGGACAGCACCGACCTTGCGGACATCAAGCAGGCTGAATCCTGGCTGCTGGAGCGCAAGCCGCTGGTTTCCGCCTTCACCTACGAGAGCGTGCCCATGGTGCAGTCCGGCGACGTCGCCGCGGCGCACTACTTCGTCGGCGCGATGATGTACGTGAAGCAGGACCCCGAGCACCTTGCCTACGTGATTCCCAAGGAGGGCGCGACGCTCTACCAGGAAGACATGTGCGTCCTCAAAAGCGCGCCGAACAAGGCCAACGCCAAGCGCTTCATGGAGTTCTTCCTGCAGCCGGAGATCGCCGCGCTGAACACCGAGCAGCAGATGAACGGCACGCCGAACAAGGAAGCGCTGAAACTGCTGCCGGCCGAGCTGCGCGACAACCCAGAGGTCAATCCGGGGCCGGACGTGATGGCCAAGCTGCAGATCTTCCACGACCTCGGCAAGGACCTGAAGAAGTACGACCGCGCCTGGACGCGCGTGCGCACGGCGAACTGACCCGCCGGCAGGTCCCGTCCGCGCCGGCGTCACCCGCCAGCCGGCTCACTCCCAGAAGGTTCGCGGCCGCCGCTCGCGCCGGTCGCGACCTTGCGCTTTCCCGGAGTCGTTCATGTCACATGCCAACAACCCGGTGGTCGAAATCAGGGCCGCCGTGAAGCACTACCGCACCCCCGAAGGCCAGGCCGTCCGCGCCCTGGACGGCGTCGACCTGAGCGTCGGCGCCAACGAATTCGTCACCCTGCTCGGCCCCTCGGGCTGCGGCAAGACCACCCTGCTGCGCACCATCAGCGGCTTCGAGAGCCTCGACAGCGGCGAACTGCTGATCCAGGGCGTCGCGATGAACCAGGTGCCGCCTAACCGGCGCCCGGTGCACACCGTGTTCCAGAGCTACGCGCTGTTCCCGCACCTGTCGATCGGCGACAACGTCGGCTATGCCCTCGACGTGCGCGGCGTGGCCAGGGCCGAACGCCGCCAGCGCGTCGGTGCGGCGCTGGAACTGGTCGGCATGGGCGGGCTGGAGAAGCGCAAGCCGGGGCAACTGTCCGGCGGCCAGCAGCAGCGCGTCGCCCTGGCCCGCGCCATCGTCGACCGTCCCGCCCTGCTGCTGCTCGACGAACCGCTCTCCGCCCTCGACCGCCAGTTGCGCCAGGCCATGCAGCGCGAGCTGAAGAACCTGCAGCACGAGTTGGGCATCGCCTTCGTCTTCGTCACCCACGACCAGGAAGAAGCGCTGACCATGTCCGACCGCATCGTCGTGCTCAACGGCGGCCACGTGCAGCAGGTCGGCGCGCCGCAGGACATCTACGACCGCCCGGCGAACGCCTTCGTCGCCGGTTTCATCGGCGAGAGCAACCTGCTGCGCGCGCGGGTCGAGTCCTGCGCGGACGGCGTCGCCACGCTGGTCGGCGAGCAGGGCGATCCGCTACGCCTGCCGAGCGCCGGCCTGCAGGTCGGCCAGCCGCTGCACATCCTGCTGCGCCCCGAGCAATTCCACCTCGACTGCCCGGGCGACCCGGCCGCGCACGGCGCGCTGGACGGCGTGGTCGAGCAGACCGTGTTCATCGGCAAGGATTTCGAAGTGAGCCTGCGCAGCGCCACCGGCAGCCGCATCAAGGCGGTGGTGCGCGACGCCTCGCGCCAGGCCCTGCAACGCCTGCATCCGGGCGCCAGCCTGCGCCTGTGGTATGCGCTGGACGCCGCGCACCTGATCGCCGGGGAGGCCTGATGCTCACCGCCGAGAACCGCGCGCGCTGGCGCCTGGCCGGGCTGCTCAGCCCGGCGACCCTGATCATCGGCCTGTTCTTCGTCGTTCCGCTGGCGATCATGGCGCTCTACAGCCTGCTCGAGCCGGGCCTGTACGGCGGCGTGGAATGGACCTTCTACCCGGACAACTTCGGCCGCATCCTCGGCTGGGCGGACGGCAGCAACGAGGAATTCGACATCGTCTACCTGCAGATCCTCCTGCGCTCGTTCAAGCTCGCCGCGATCACCGTGCTGCTGACCCTGCTGGTCTGCTACCCGGCGGCGTTCTGGGTCAGCCGCCAGCCGGAGCGGCTGCGCAACTTCTGCCTGTTCCTGATCACCCTGCCGTTCTTCACCAGCCTGATCGTGCGCCTCTACGCCTGGGTGCTGATCCTGCGCCCCACCGGCTTCCTCAACGCCAGTCTGCAAGGGCTGGGGCTGATCGACGCGCCGCTCGACCTGATCTACACCGAGGGCGCGGTGCTGCTGGGGATGACCTACATCTTCGTGCCGTTCATGTTCCTGCCGATCTACGCCAGCGTGGAGAAGCTCGACCGGCGCCTGCTGGAAGCCTCGGCCGACCTCGGCGCCGGGCGCTGGCAGAGCTTCTGGCGGGTGATCTTCCCGCTGACCCTGCCGGGCATCGCGGCCGGCTCGATCATCGTGTTCATCCCCAGCCTGGGCAATTTCATCGTGCCGTCGCTGCTCGGCGGCGCGCGCGTGCTGATGATCGGCAACCTGGTGGAGCAGCAGTTCCTCGCCGCGCGCAACTGGCCGTTCGGCGCCGCCCTGGCGATGCTGATCATGGCTGCGGTGCTGCTGTTCCTGCTGCTCTACGTGCGCTGGCAGGGGCGCGCCGCACTGAAGGAGGCCGCCCGATGAACAGACTGCTCGGACTCATCGGCCGCCGCCTGCTGGGCGGCTACAGCCTGGCGTTCTTCGTCTTCCTCTACCTGCCGATCGGCCTGATCGTGGCCTACTCGTTCAATGGCAACCCGCTGAACATGATGATCTGGAGCGGCGCCAGCCTGGACTGGTATCGCTCGCTGTTCGGCCTGTCCAATTCGCTGAGCGAGAACGCGCTCTACGTCGAATCCACCGGGCAACTGCTGGCGGCGCTGCGTACCAGCCTCGCCGTGGCGCTGGTCACCACGCTGATCTCGACCCTGGTCGGCACGCTCACCGCGCTGGCCCTGGCGCGCTACCGCTTCCGCCTGCAGGGTTTCTACCGGGTGCTGCTGTTCCTGCCGATGCTGATGCCGGACATCGTCCTCGGCATCGCCCTGCTGATCTTCTTCGTCGGCGCCGGCGTGCCGCTGGGCAAGGGTTCCATCATCATCGGCCACTGCACCTTCCTGATCAGCTACGTGTTCCTCATCGTCAGCGCGCGCCTGGCCGGCATGGACACGCGGCTGGAGGAGGCCTCGGCCGATCTCGGCGCCTCGGCCTGGACCACCTTGCGCCGCATCACCCTGCCGCAGATCCTCCCCGGCGTGCTCGGTGGCGCGTTGCTGGCGTTCATCATCTCGATGGACGACCTGGTGATCACCTACTTCATCTCGGGTGTCGATTCGACCACCCTGCCGGTGTTCATCTACGGAATGATCCGCCGCGGCATCAAGCCGGAAATCAACGCCATCGCCACCCTGCTGCTGCTCGCCTCGCTGCTGATCGCCTCCCTCGGGCTGTACCTGCGCAACCGCAAGCCCGCCACTTCCTCGGATGACCACGCCCATGGCTAAACCCCGCGCCCGCGAACTCGGCCTGGCCGTTCCCGGCATCACCGGCCCACACAACGCGATCACCGACGTGCCCGGCGTGCGGGTCGGCTACCGCACCCTCGACTACCTCGCCGACAACGGCAAGCGGGTGAAGACCGGCGTCACCGCGATCCTCCCCCGTGGCTATGCGCGCGAGCCGCAGCCGGTGTGGGCCGGCTTCCACGCGCTGAACGGCAACGGCGAGATGACCGGCACCCACTGGATCGAGCACGGCGGCTACTTCGTCGGCCCGCTGTGCATCACCAACTCCCACAGCGTCGGCATCGTCCACCACGCCGCGACCCGCTGGACCCTGCGCCAGTACGCCGAGGCCTGGGACGCCAACCACCTGTGGGCGATGCCGGTGGTGGCCGAGACCTACGACGGCGTGATCAACGACATCAACGGCCAGCACGTCAGCGAGGCCGACGCCTTCGCCGCGCTGGACAACGCGCAGGACGGGCCGATCGCCGAAGGCAACGTCGGCGGCGGCAACGGGATGATCTGCTACGGCTTCAAGGGCGGCACCGGCAGCGCCTCGCGCCTGATCGAGATCGACGGCCAGCGCTACACCCTGGGCGCGCTGGTGCAGGCCAACCACGGCCAGCGCGCCTGGCTCAAGGTGCTCGGCGTGCCGGTGGGCGAGCGCCTGGAGGATGAGCTGCCGGCCGGCCTGGAGCGCGAGCGCGGCTCGATCATCGTGGTGCTGGCCACCGATGCGCCGCTGCTGCCGCACCAGCTCAAGCGCCTGGCACAGCGCGCAGGGCTGGGCATCGCCCTGGGCGGTACGCCGGGCGGCAACAATTCGGGGGATATCTTCATCGCCTTCAGCGTGGCCAACCCGCGCCCGCTGCCGCAGCTGGCGCCGACCCGGCTGAACCTGGACTACCTCAACGACGAGTGCTTCGACGCGCTCTACCTGGCGGCCGTGCAGGCCACCGAGGAAGCCGTGCTCAACGCCATGCTGGCCGCCGAGGATGCGCCGATGCAGAAGCCCGAGGGCATCTGCCGGGCGCTCGACGGCGAACGCCTGCGGCAGGTGCTGGGGATTGCCGTCAGTCCAGCTTGACGACCTTGGCGAGGACGATCTTCGGACCCTTCATCTTCTTCACGATGATCCGCAGATGGTCGGTTTCCAGCACGTCCTCTTCCTCCGGCACCCGTTTCAGGGTGTCGTAGATCAGCCCGGCGAGGGTTTCCGCCTCGACGTGGTCGAGGTCCACGCCGAGCAGGCGCTCGACCTTGAACAAGGGCGTGTCGCCCCGCACCAGCAGCTTGCCCGGCTGGTAGGCGAGGATGCCGCGCTCGGCCTTGCGGTGTTCGTCCTGGATATCGCCCACCAGCACTTCGAGCACGTCTTCCATGGTCAGGAAGCCGACCACCTTGTGGTCCGCCTCCTCGACCAGGGCGAAATGCGAGCCGCCCTGGCGGAACTGCTCGAGCAGCGCGGAAAGCGGCATGTGCCGGGAAATCCGGTCGATCGGGTGGATCAGGTCGTCGAGCTTGAGCGCCGTGGGCAGCATTTCCAGCAGCGACAGCTCCAGCAGCAGGTCCTTGATGTGCAGCACGCCGACGAAGGTCTCGGCGGCCTCGTCGTACACCGGGTAGCGGCTGTACTTGTGCCGGCGGAACACCTCGAAGACTTCCTCCAGCGGCGCGTGGCGCTCCAGGTAGACCAGGTCTTCGCGGGAGTTGGCCCAGTCCACCACCTCCAGCTCGCCCAGCTCCACCGCCGAGGCCAGCACGCGCATGTCCTGGTCGCTGGGGTCGTGGGCGCGGCTGGAGTGCAGGATCAGCTTGAGTTCGTCGCGGCTGTAGGCGTGCTCGTGATGCGGCCCCGGCTCGCCCTGCCCGGCGATGCGCAGGATGCCGTTGGCGCTGGCGTTGAGCAGGTAGATGGCCGGGTACATCAGCCAGTAGAACAGGTACAGCGGCACCGCCGTCCACAGCGACAGCAGCTCGGGCTGGCGGATCGCCCATGATTTGGGTGCCAGCTCGCCGACCACGATGTGCAGGTAGGAAATGATGAAGAACGCGCTGAAGAAGGCGATGCCGTGGACCAGCGCCGGCGAATCGATATCGAAGTACTGCAGCAGCGGCGTCAGCAGGTGGGCGAAGGCCGGCTCGCCGACCCAGCCGAGGCCGAGGGAGGCCAGGGTGATGCCCAGCTGGCAGGCCGACAGGTAGGCATCCAGTTGGTTGTGCACGGTGCGCAGGATCTGCCCGCGCCAGCCGCTCGTCTCGGCGATGGCTTCGACCCGAGTGGCGCGCAGCTTGACCATAGCGAACTCGGCGGCGACGAAGAAGCCGTTGAGCAGCACGAGGAACAGGGCGAACAGCACGAGGCCGAAGTCGGCGAAATAGGTGTAGAGGGAGCTAGGGGAAGGGTCCATGGGGGGTTCGTAGGGCTGATGATGGGCTCAAGGTTGAGGGTTGGATTCGGGCTTTGCAACAGTTTCGGCGGCGAGTGGCCGAGCGGCGGCCCCGACGCCACGGCCCCTGGCTGCGAACGGCGCGCGCGGGCGCGCCTCAGTCGTCCGCGGCGGACAACGCCTCGACGGACAGCGGAACGACCTGGGCCGGCGCGAAGTGGCAGGTGAAGACGCTACCCTTGCCCGGCACGCTGGCGATTTCGAGCTTGCCGCGATGGCGCAGCAGCACGTGCTTGACGATGGCCAGGCCGAGGCCGGTGCCGCCGGTGCTCAGCGCGCGGCTGGAGTCGACGCGGTAGAAGCGCTCGGTGAGCCGCGGCAGGTGCTTGGCCTCGATGCCGACGCCGCTGTCGGCCACCGCCAGGTGTGCGCCCTGAGCGTCGCTCCACCAGCGGATGCGCACGTCGCCGCCGGCCGGGGTGTACTTCACCGCATTGAACACCAGGTTGGAGAAGGCGCTGCGCAGCTCGGCCTCGCTGCCCTTGAGGCGCAGGCCCACTTCCATGTCCAGCTGCACGCGGTGGCCACGCTCGCCGGACAGCGCCAGGGCATCGGTGCGGATCGACTGCAGCATCGGCTCCACCGCCACCGGCTGGTTGTCCGAGGGGTAGTCGGTGGCCTCCAGGCGCGCCAGCAGCAGCAGGTCGTTGAGCAGGTTCTGCATGCGCCCGGCCTGCTCCTGCATCTGCTGCATGGCGCGGCGCCAGCGCGGGCTGGTGCCAGGGTCGTTGTCGAGCAGGGTTTCCAGGTAGCCGGCGATCACCGTCAGCGGCGTGCGCAACTCGTGGGAGACGTTGGCGACGAAGTCCTTGCGCATCTGCTCCAACTGGTGGACGCGGGTCACGTCGCGCACCAGCATCAGGCGTTCGCCGTTGCCGTAGCGGGTGATGAGGAACTGCAGGCGCAGGTCCTCGTTGATCGGCGAGGGAATCTCCAGCGGATCGGTGTGCTGCTCCTGCTCGAAGTACTCCTTGAAGCGCGGATGACGCACCAGGTTGCCCACCGGCTGGCCGCCGTCCTGGCGGGTCTTGAGCCCGAGCAGGGTCTCCGCCGCCGGGTTCCACCATTCCAGGTTGCCGCCGCTGTCGAGCATGATCACCGCGTCGCGCAGCGCGCCGGTGGATTCCTGGGCGCGGTCGATCACCGCCTGCAGGCGCTCGCGGGCCTGGCGGTTGCGCCGTTGCAGGTGGTAGATGCGGTCGAACAGTTCTTCCCACAGGCCGCGCGCTTCCGGCACCTCGGCCTGCGCGTCGGCGCTTTCCAGCCAGCGCCGCAGACGCAGCAGGTCGCGCAGCAGCCAGCCGAGGTAGAGCGCCAGGCAGAGGGCAAAACTCCAGCCGTAGGCATCGCTGATGAAGCCGAGCAACAGCCCGCCGCCGATCAGCGCGAGCAGGTGGCGGAGCAGAATGCGGCGCCAATCGGTGTTCAAGGCGGGTCAGGTCCTGTGCGGAAGGAAACGGCGATCGGTCATGCGCAGTCTACCGGTTCGCAACGGCCGGCTGGTCGCGCCCGCCGTCAGCTCTTGGTGGAGAAGCGGTAGCCGGTGCCGCGTACGGTCTGCACCAGGTTCTCGTGCACCTCGCCCAGCGCCTTGCGCAGGCGGCGGATGTGCACGTCCACGGTGCGCTCCTCGACGTACACGTTGCCGCCCCAGACCTGGTCGAGCAACTGGCCGCGGCTGTAGGCGCGCTCCTGATGGGTCATGAAGAACTGCAGCAGGCGGTACTCGGTGGGGCCCATCTCGGCCGGCTTGCCGTCGATGGTGACGCGGTGGCTGACCGGATCGAGCAGCAAACTGCCGACCTCGATCGGCGCCTCGTTGTCCACCGGCCCGGCGCGGCGCAGCACGGCCTTGAGCCGGGCGACCAGCTCGCGCGGCGAGAACGGCTTGGTGATGTAGTCGTCGGCGCCGACTTCCAGGCCCTGGATCTTGTTGTCCTCTTCACCCTTGGCGGTGAGCATGATGATCGGCACTTCGGCGGTCATCTCGTCGCGCTTGAGACGCCGCGCCAGCTCGATGCCGGTGGTGCCGGGCAGCATCCAGTCGAGCAGGATCAGGTCCGGCTGCCGGTCGACGATCAGCGCATGCGCCTGCTGGGTGTTTTCCGCCTCGAGGCATTCGTAGCCGGCCATCTCCAGCGCCACCGCGATCATCTCGCGGATCGGCGCCTCGTCGTCCACGATGAGGATTGTTCTACCTGCCATGTCCATTCCTGCCCAAACCATCTATGCGTCGCATTAGATAACGGAAATGTTGCAGCGATGTGACAGGCGCGCGTCCGCCTAGAAGGCGTAATCCAGCACGATGCCGAGGAAGATCGCCAGCCCGGCCCAGTGGTTGTGCAGGAAGGCCTTGAAGCACACCAGCGGCTCGCGCCGGCGGGTGGCCCAGAACTCCCAGGCGAAGCACGCCGCGGCCACGCCCAGGCCGAGATGGAACCAGCCGCCCAGCTCGAAGCGCCCGCCGGCCAGCAGCAGGCACAGCAGCGCCAGCAGTTGCAGCGTGAGGATGATCGCGCGGTCGGCATCGCCGAACAGGATGGCGGTGGATTTCACCCCGATCTTCAGATCGTCCTCGCGGTCGGCCATGGCGTAGTAGGTGTCGTAGGCCACCGTCCACAAGAGGTTGGCGATGTACAGCAGCCAGGCCGCCGCCGGCAGGCTGCCGGTTTCGGCGGTGAACGCCATCGGCATGCCCCAGGAGAACGCCGCGCCGAGCACCACCTGCGGGTAGAAGGTGTAGCGCTTCATGAACGGGTAGCTGGCCGCCAGCACCACGCCGCCGATCGAAAGCCAGAGAGTCGTGACGTTGGTGAACAGCACCAGCACGAAGCTCGCCGCCAGCAGCACGGCGAACAGCACCAGCGCCTCTTTCGGACGAATCGCCCCGCTGGCCAGGGGACGCGCGCGGGTGCGGGCGACGTGGCCGTCGAAATCGCGGTCGGCGTAGTCGTTGATCACGCAGCCGGCGGCGCGCATCAGCAGCACCCCAGCCACGAAGATGAACAGGTTCTTCGCGCTCGGCACGCCCTTGGCCGCCACCCACAACGCCCACAGCGTCGGCCACAGCAGCAGGTAGATGCCGATCGGCTTGTCCAGGCGCATCAGCTGGATGAAGTCCCAGGTGCGCGGGTGCAGGCGGTTCAGTGAGTGCAGCAGGCGGGTGTACATCGAGGGCGGCTCCGATCCGGTCGCGCGGAGTATACCGGCTCGCCGTCGCCGTCGAAGCGCGGCAGGCGGATCACGCCCCGGCGGCGTGCCACAGCGCCGGCAGGAACACCTCGGCGACCAGCACGCCCAGCGCGCCACGGCGGAAGCACGAACGCCGCGCCCAGAGCCCGGCCGCGGCCTGTTCGCCCGGCAGCCATTCGGCCGGATAGACGCAGGCCTGCAACTCGCCGCGCGCGAAGGCCTGGTCGCTGAACAGCAGTTCGCCCAGAGAGCGACTGCCCAGCGCCTCCAGCGCCAGCCCGGAGCCCTCCAGCGCCGCGCGTGCGGCGACGCTGCGGGCGAATACCCAGGGCTGGCCGTGGCCGCGCAGGAGCACTTCGCGCACCCAGCCCTGGCTGCCCGGGGCGACACCGAGCGCCGCGCACTCCTCGTCGCGCAGCGGCTGCCAGCCTTCGGCGAGCGGCGTGACGTCGAACGCGCCGTCCGCCAGGGCGGTGAGGCGACGGGTCAGCGAGCCCTGGTCGAACAACCAGTCGCGCACGGCGGCATCGGCGGCGGGTGGCAGCTCGGCAGCGCCGAGCCAGCGGGGGGAAGGAGCGGAAGAAGGGATCGACACGGCAACCTGGGCGAGATTCAAAGCGCGGAGTCTACCCGAACTGGCGGTTTGCTCAGGCGGTGGCGTCGCGCCCGCGGACATGCGTCGGCCCGGCGCGCTCTTCGATCTGCCGCTCGACGTCCTTGCGCAGGCCGAGCAGGAAGGCCAGCTCGGCGACCACGAACAGCGGGCCGACCGCCAGGCCCATGAGGTCATCGACGAACGCCGGCTTGCGCCCCTCGTAGTAATGGCCGACGAACTGGATCACCCAGCCGACGAAGAACAGCCCGAGCCCGGCACCCAGCCACAACGCGGTGCCCTGCACCGCCAGCGCCGCGCCGGCGGCCAGGCTGAGCAGCAGCAAGGCGCCCATGACCAGCCCGAAGCGCAGGTCCAGGCGCAGGTAGAACAGCCCTGTCACCAGCGCCAGCAGCGCCGCCGGCGACAGCCACAAACCGCCCAGCGGCAGACCCGGCCGCGACAGCAGCACGGCCACGGCGACCACGATCAGCGGGATACCGACGAAATGGGTGAGGATGTTGCGCTTGTCGCGGTGATAGTCGGCGTACTGGGCAAGGTGATCGACGAGGGTTTTCATTGTTGTTGTCCTCAGGGTTGAGGCCTCGATGATGCGCAAGCCCCGGGCAGACGGCAAGCGGACCGCGGCGAGCGGGTTCTCAAGGCTCGGGGCGATAGCCCAGGCGCAGCCCGCCCCAGTGCCGGCCCAGCACGCGGATCGGCACAGAGAGGTCGTGCATCAGCTCGCCGGTATCGCGCATGTAGGTCTGCAGCAGCAGGCGCTGCTGGTGGCTGCCGCAGCGGCGTCCGGTGCGGTCGTCGAAGATCCGCTTGCTGCGGCTGCGCAGCATGTCCTGCGCCGGGTCGCCGGTGGGCGCATGGCTGAAGGCGCGGTTGTGCGTCGGCACGTAGCCCTCCGGGGTGCTGGCGATGGCGAACACCAGGCCGTCGTGACGCGCCAGCAACGGCTCCTGGATGGCCGGCAGGACGTCGTCGCTGTAGCCGTCGAAACGGGTGCGGTAGCGCGCCGGGTTGCTGCCGGCGACTAGCCGGTAGTTGCGGTCGAAGAGGTCGTCGACGCTCAGCTTGCCGGCGGCGATATCCGCCTCGAACCGCGCCGCGATGGCCGCCGCGCCTTCCTGCGCGAGGTCGAAGATGCGCTGGTGATAATCGTCCAGGCGCACCTCGGCGAGTTGCTCGCTGACCGCCTCGGCCTGGCCCACCAGTTGAGTCGCCGCCTCGCCGAGCTGGCGCGTCTGCGCATCGCTGGCGTGGGCGTCGGCGCGCAACTGCGCCAGCGCCTCGAACAGTTCCACCAGGCGCTGCTGGTTGTCCTGGGTGCCGGCGGCGATCTGCGCCACCTGCGCCTCGACGTCGCCGGCCAGCCCGGCGATGCCGGACAGCTGACGGCCGGTCTGCTCGACCTGCCCGGCCGCTTCGTCCAGCTCGCTGGCCTGCTGCTGAATATGGTTGACCACCGCTTCGCTCTGCTGACGGATGTCGGCGACCATCTGGCCGACCTCCCCGGTGGCCTCGGCGGTGCGCGCGGCGAGGTTGCGCACCTCGTCGGCGACCACCGCGAAACCGCGCCCGGCCTCGCCGGCACGCGCCGCCTCGATGGCCGCGTTGAGCGCCAGCAGGTTGGTCTGGCTGGCGATGGACTGGATCACCGCGGTGACCTGGCCGATCTGCTCGGTACGCGCGCCGAGCCCGGCGATCAGCTCGCGGCTGGCGGCGGTCTGCGCGCTGAGCTGCTGCATCCGGCCGATCGCCTGCTGCAGCTCGTGCTGCCCGCTGTCGGCGCTCTGGCGCACGGCCTGCGCGGCTTCCAGCGTATGCCCGGTACGCTGCGCGCTGTCCTCGCCGGTGGCGGTCATCGCCTCGGCGCTGGCGGCCAGCTGGTCCACCGCGGCCATTTGCGACTGCAGCTTGCCGGCCAGTTGCTGCACACCGAACGAGACCTGGGCGGCATACAGCGCATTGTGGCTGGTGTGCCGCGACAGGCTCTGGCTGAGCGCGCTGAAGTCGGTCGCCGGCTGTGGCGCGGCGTTCCCTTCCGCCGGACGTTGCCAGGGGCCCAGCCACGGCCACAGCGCCAGCAGCAGCGCCGCCGGAATGCTCAGCCACAGCGGCAACGCCCAGGATTGGTAGACGACGACAAGCAGGATCAGCCCGGTCGCGTGCAGCAGGCAGGCGACGGGGTGGCAACGGTAGCTGGATGACATGCGGCGTTCTCGTTGTTATTGACCGGTCATGCCTGCATTTAGGCAGTTCTCGCGCGGCCACGCCATCGCCGAATGGTCGTAACGACGCTGAACTTTGTTATCGGCCGCCGCGCCGCGTAGTTGAGCGGCGCCACTTACCTCTGGTCGTCTCAGAAGAGGTCCAGTTGGCCCTGGTCGGGCGTCGCCGGCGCAGTCTCCATGGGCACGTCCTCGCGCGCCAGCCGCCGGGCCAGGCCGGCCGCGCGTTCGGCGCGGGTTTCCACCGCGTCGAGCAGGCGCGCCGGCAGGCCCCAGATGTCCACGCGGTGCTTGGCGCGGGTGATGCCGGTGTAGAACAGCGCGCGGGTCAGCAACGGGCTGGGCAGTTCGGGCAGTGCCAGCAGCACCTCGCCGAACTCCGAGCCCTGGCTCTTGTGCACGGTCATGGCGAACGCGCTGTCGTGGCTGGGCAGGCGCGCCGGGGCGAAGGCGCGATAGCCGTCCTCCCCCTCGAAATGGACGCGCAGGCCGAATTCACCGTGCAGGCACAGGCCGATGTCGCCATTGAACAGGCCGAGGGCGTAGTCGTTCTGCCGCACCATCACCGCGCGGCCGGGATACCAGCGTTCGCGCTCGGGCAGGCTCAGGCGGCGCTTGATGCGCGCTTCCAGCGCCTCGTTGATACCCGTCACGCCCCACGGCCCCTCGCGCTGCGCGGTGAGCGCGCGGAAGGCGTTGAACGCGGCGAAGGCCTGCGCCGGGTCGCCGCTGCGCGCCGCCTGCAGGTAGGGGCGATACGCCTGGTCGAGGCGTTCCAGCAGCGCCGCCGGAGACGGCTGGTCCTGCCAGTGCAGGTCGGCGCGGTTTTCCCGCAGCAGGCTCAGGGTGCCCGTCGCATCGCCGCCGTTGATCCGCCGCGCCAGCTCGCCGATGCCGCTGTCGCCGGCGAAACGGTGGCTATGGGTGAGCAGCACCACGGCGTCGCCGAGCTTCGAGCGCGGCGCCTCGACCGCCACGGCCTGGCCGGTGATGCGCCGCAGGTCGGCCACCGCCCGGGCGTCGAAGCCGCGCCCTTCGCAGAGTTCGGCGAACACTGCGCCGGCCTCCACCGCGGCCAGCTGGTCCTTGTCGCCGAGCAGGATCAGCCGCGCGTGCGGCGGCAGCGCGTCGACCAGCTTGGCCATCAGCGCTAGGTCGACCATCGAGGCTTCGTCGACCACCAGCACGTCCAGAGCCAGCGGCCGCGCCGCGTCGTGGCGCACCCGGGGCGTATCGCCACGGCTGCCGAGCAGGCGATGCAGCGTGCGCGCCTCTTCCGGCAACGCCGCCTTGATCGCCTCGTCCACCGGCAGCGCCGCCTTGGCGGTGCGGATCGCCTCGGCCATGCGCGCCGCCGCCTTGCCGGTGGGCGCGGCCAGGCCGATGGCCAGGTCGCTGGCGCCCGACGCGGCGGCGCCCGGCTGTTCCAGCAGCGCGGCGAGCAGACGCACCACGGTGGTGGTCTTGCCGGTGCCGGGGCCGCCGGAGATCACCGACAGGCGCCGACGCACCGCCTGCGCCGCGGCCAGGCGCTGCCAGTCCGGCAGGGTACCGGCGTTGAAGGCGAACAGCCGCGCCAGGCTCTCGCCCAGCGCCGCTTCGTCCACCGCAGGAACATCCGCCGCACGCCGCAGCAACTGCGCAGCGAGCTGCGTTTCGTAGGCGTGGTAGCGCGCCAGGTACAGGCGCTCGCCATCGAGGATCAGCGGCGCGAAGCCACCCGGCGCACCGACCAGCGCGCTGCCCTGCAACTGCGCGCGCCACTCGGCCAGGCCCGGCAGGACGAAGGCGTGCTCCGGCCACGGGCGGCGGCCGGCGCGGCGTTCCAGCAGCAGGCAGACGTCGCCCTCCCCCAGCGCCTCGGCGCACAGCGCGGCGGCGGCCAGCACGGATTCCGGCGCCGCCGGATCGAGGCGGCGCAGGCTGTCGACCAGCGCCCGCTCCAGCGGGCCGAGCGGCAGTTCGGCAAGGTTCATCGGCAACCTCCGTAGGGTGCGCCATGCGCACCGGTCGCCACTGCGGAGCTGGCGGTGCGCGCGGCGCACCCTACGGCGAGCGGCCATTCAGCGATGCTCATCGGCAACCTGTAGGGTGCGCCATGCGCACCAGTGGCCACCGCGGTGTTGGCGGTGCGCGCGGCGCACCCTACGGTGGAGCGGCAGGCCGCAAGGCGGGCGCAACCCCCTTCGTCATGCGCAGTACCAGCCGCGAGTTGCACCCGCCCTACGCCGATCATGTGGCCGCTCCGGCAAACAGTTGGTCGAGCGCATCCAGCAGTTCGTCGCTAGGTCGGGCGAAGTACACGCCGGCCTGCGGCATGCCGCGCAGGAACAGGTAGTAGGCACCGCCAAGCTGCGCGTTGCTGAAGTCGGCCAGGCGCTGACGCAGAAAACGCCGCAGCGCCACCAGGTAGATCAGGTATTGCAGGTAGTAATGCTCGCCGGCCAGGGCCTGCAATAGGCGTTCGCCGCCGTAATGGCTGGCGTCCGGGCCGAGCCAGTTGGACTTGTAGTCGAGGATGTACCAGCGCCCGTCGTGCTCGAAGGTGAGGTCGATGAAACCCTTGAGGAAGCCCTCGAGGCTGTCGAACTCCAGGCGCTCGGCGGCCAGGCGCAGCGGTTCCGCCAGGCCCATCGCGGGGTCGGCGAGCAGCACGCGCAGGCGCTGCACGTCGAGGTTCGCCACCGGGAAGGTGAAGCCCAGCTCGGGCAGGCGACGGGCGCGTTGCAGGCTGGCCAGGGTCAGGCCGGCGCCGTCGAGGTCGGTCTCCAGGACCTGCCGCAGGTGCTGCTCGGCGATCGCGCCCCAGGCCTCGGCGTCGATGCCGTGGGCACTCAGCGCCGGGGCGACCAGCTCGGCCAGCGGCGCCTTGTCCCGCGCCCAGTCTTCGAGAATCGCGTGCAGGCAGGTCCCCGCCCGCGCCCCACGGGGGAAGGCGAAGAAACCTACGCCTGGCTCGCTGGCGGCCGGCATCGCCAGGGCGTCGCGGTCCGGCGCCTCCATGTGCATGCCGGCGGCCAGCCCGGAGAAGCTGCCGATGCGCCAGGCGCTCTGCAGGCTGCGCTGAAACGGCTGCAACGCGGCCGGCGCCTGGGCGCGCTGCTCGCCACCGGCAGCGGCTTCGCGGTCGAGCAGTGCCACGCGGGCGATCCTCCCCTGGCTGCTCTCGGCCAGGCGGTCCAGCTCGGCCGCCAGCGCCACGCCGGGCTTCTCGCTGAGGTGCGCGGCGATTTCGCCGAGGGCGTCGTCTCCGGGCAACTGCCGACCGTGCAGCAGCCAGGCCAGCGCGCTGCTGTGCAGGCCTTCGTCGGGCAGGCCGCCATCCTTCTTCGGCTTGGGCACGGCGACCGGGCCCCAGTGCAGCCACAGCCGGTCACGCGCGCGGGTCAGCGCCACGTAGGTCAGGCGCAGCTTCTCGGCGAAGACTTCGCGCCGGGCCTTTTCCAGATGCTGGTCGAGCTGCGCGCTGCCGAGGTCGAGCAGCGGCTGGCCGTTTTCATCGTGGCAGCGGGCGCTGTCGGTGAATTGACCGAGCAGCTTTCCGTCCCAGAGGAACGGGCAGAACACCAGCGGATACTCCAGGCCCTTGGACGTGTGGATGGTGACGATCTGCACGCGCTCGGCATCGCTTTCCAGGCGCAACAGGGCATCGTCGCCGGCGCCCTCGCTGTTGCGCTGGCCGTTGAACCAGGCGAGCAGCGCTTCCAGGCCGGGACGTTGCAGGCTCTCGGCCTGCAGCAGCTCGGCCAGGTGCAGCAGGTTGGTCAGCCGGCGCTCGCCGTCGATGCCGGCGAGCAGGCGTTCGGCCACCTGCTCCTGATCCAGCCAGGCGCGGAACACCCTCATGAAACCGTGCTGCTGCCAGAGCTGGCGGTACTGCTCGGCATCGGCGCGCTCCTTGTCCCAGGCGCGCTCGTCGTCCTGGCAGCGCGCCAGCTGCGCGGCATCGCGGCCGAGCAGGCGGCTGGCCAGGGCGTAGCGCAGCACGCCTTCGCGGCCCGGTTCGGCATAGGCGGCGAGCACCGCGGCCAGTTCGCCGGCTTCCTCGCTGTGCCATACGCTGTCGCGCCCGCGCCGCACGCTGGGCACGCCGCGCGCGGCCAGTTCGCCGGCGACGCTGGCGGCCTCGCGGTGGCTGGCGACCAGTACGGCGATGTCGCCGCCGCGCAACGGCGTGCGCCGGCCATCCTCGTCGAAATAGGCGCTGCCCTCGGCACTGGCGGCGAGTAGACCGGCGATGCGCCGGGCCGTGTCGAGCGCGGCGATCTCGCCGGCGCGGCCTTTGTTGAAGCCCTCGTCGCCGAGCCAGACCAGCGCCAGCGGTTCCGGGCTTTCCGTATCCGGCAGCACCAACTGCGCGCGAGGCTTGGCCCCGGCGCTGACCGGCGGGTAGTCCAGGCCGTTTTCGGCGAACGGCTGCGGACGCGCGAACAGGCGGTTCAGCGCGTCGATCAGCTGCGGCGTGGAACGGTAGTTGAACGGCAGGTCGTAGCAGCGCGCCGCAGCATCACGGGCGGTGAGGTAAGTGGCCAGGTCGGCACCACGGAAGGCGTAGATCGCCTGCTTGGGATCGCCGACGAAGCAGAGATCTCCACCCTCACGGTAAATGCGGTCGAAGATCCGGTACTGCACCGGGTCGGTGTCCTGGAATTCGTCGATCAGCGCCAGCGGGTATTGCGCGCGCAGGGTCGCGGCCAGGTCGTCGCCGGCCGGGCCGTGCAGCGCCTCGTCGAGACGGTTGAGCAGGTCGTCGAAGGCCAGCAGGCGCTGCGCCGCCTTGCGCGCCGGCAGCTCGGCGTTGAGCTGGTCGAGCAGCTGCACCTGCAGGGCGATGAGCTTCTGCTTGCCCGC
The DNA here is from genome assembly GCF_002438225.1 of Pseudomonas sp. UBA6310. Lineage (NCBI taxonomy): Bacteria > Pseudomonadati > Pseudomonadota > Gammaproteobacteria > Pseudomonadales > Pseudomonadaceae > Pseudomonas > Pseudomonas sp. UBA6310. The sequence goes on from NZ_DJTK01000083.1 coordinate 211,101, forward strand.
GGGAATTGCCTCGGCCAGCGCCTGGGCAAGGTCATCGAGGGCATGCGCCAGGGCGCATACCGGCGCCTCATGGCCCTTCTTGCAGGCTTTGGCCAACGCGGCGGTGCCGAGTTTTTCCAGCGCCTGGGGAGGCTCGAACAGCGCGGCCGGGTCGGCGAAGTAACTCTCCAGCTCGCCCTGCCACAGGGAGAATTTGCAGACCTTGTGCGTGCTCTGGCTGAGGCCGGGATGCGCGCGCAGCTCGTCGACCCAGGCCTGCCCGGCCTCGTGCCACAGCGCCGCGGCCTGCTCCCAGGCCGCGTTCGCGGCGGCCAGTGCGTCCTGCGCCGGGGCCTCGCGCGGCTCGACGCGCAGGTAGGGCTTGCCCAGGTGGCTGCGCAGACGCTGGCGCAGCGCCGCCGGGGTGATCTTCTGCTTGGCCAGGTAGCGCGCCCACGCCGGGTCGGCCTCCGCCAGCACGTGGCGCCAGGCGTCGCCGAGCAAGGCGTCGAGCACCTCGCGGTCGTCCTGGGTCAGTTCGCTGTCGAAGTCGCCGCCGGCCTCGAAAGCGGAATCCTGCAGGGCGCGCTGGCAGAAGCCGTGGATGGTGAAGATCGCCGCCTCGTCGAAGCCGTGCACGGCCAGCAGCAGGCGCCGCCGCGCGTCCTCTCCGGGGTGGCGACGGTGCAGTTCGGTGAGGAAGTCGTCCTTGCTTGGCGTGCCCTCATAGACCGCGAGCAATTCCGCCAGGCGCGCGCGGATGCGTTCGCGCAACTCGGCGGTGGCGGCGGTGGTGTAGGTGACCACGAGGATCTGCCCGACGCCGAGCTGCTGCTCCAGCAGCAGGCGCGCGTACAGCGCGGTCAGGGTCCAGGTCTTGCCGGTGCCGGCGCTCGCCTCGATCAGCGAGCGGCCGGTGAAGGATGAAGTCTGCAGGTCGAGGCTCATAGCGCCTTGGTTGCCCTGAAAATTTTGGGCAAATTCGGAATCAGCATAAACACCTCCCGCAAACGGGAACCGGTGGTCGTCTAGGATGTTTGCTCAATCCAGCGGAGCCTCGCGGCTCCAATTGCCTTACGGTCATGCAGCCTCTCAAAGTTAGCGATTAAATAAGCGAGACCTGACAATCGCTGGCTTTTGGGGTGGTAGATCCAGCGAGAGCATTTGCGCTTACTTAAGCCCGCTTAACAAAATTTCTTGTTGCCTCGGATGTAAGCCCCCGTTTTGCAAAGGCTTTGTACATGCTGCAACTCTCTGCTTAGCAAATGCTAAGCAATTGTTAAGCAGGCCTTGACGTGTAATAGACCCGGTTTCCTCCACCTTTTTTTTCCAGGAATCCATCAGGCTGGCTCCACTTCTTGAGGTAGCGCGATGCCTCCACTTGGGCTGATGGAGAGTCTCCCAGCCCCAGCAGCTGACGCAGCTCTTCATTGCTTATGCGCTTATGGTCACGTAGGTACTCACGCGCCATCTCTGCATAGCGAACAGGATTAAGTCCTCGTGCTCGCGTATAGGCAGCTTTGCCTTTCAGCTCTTTGGCAATACCCTTTGCCAAATGGAAGGTCGCTGCCGCCGTGTGACCCCGCCGCTCAATAACGCTCAAGGGTGGTAAACACATGCTATCCAGAACCCGACGAGACTCCTCACGGGTCAACTGAAGTATCTCAGCAGCACCGGACACATCGATAAAGTCCTGTCCGTGCAACGCATCAAGCACCAGTAACTGATCCAGTCCGACCTCAGCACCTCGTGCATCAAGGCGAGCAATCAGCTGTGCGAACATATCGTGAGCGCCCTGGTTGAATATGCGCAACGTCACCGAATGACCATCGGTAGAGTATTCGGGGCGACGTTTTCCATAGACGAGCGCCGATCGAAAAATTCTCTTGCGCCCAATACCTGCCGACTCAACCAACCGTAGCTTCAACAGGGCATTGGCCAATGTGCGGTTCCGCGGTACGGCTTCATGGCGGAGGATGTTCTGGGGAGTGATGCCATCGACGAACCCACCTGGGCTCGTCACTACCAGCTCTTGGGCAGAATGACGAACCAGAATTTCACCAGGGCTCAGATAGTCCCGGTGGGCCAGTGCGTTGAGAACCGCCTCGCGGACACCCTCGAGAGGGAACTGCGGGATGCGCAGCTTGAACAGGCCAACCTCGATCTCCTTTTCTGGATTCAGCGGCCCTTCGAATATCTGCTCCATGCGCTCCACAGCTTCCAGGAGCGGAAAACGCTCTTGGTCGTTGCGTGCCACACTGGTTTCGCTGTCATGCAACACATAGTGGAACTGTGCTTGCGGGCAATACCGGGCCAGTACTTCCCGCCGAGCGAACAGCAGTAGTCCAGTGTGAGTAACCTGGCCATTGCGCACAGCTTCCAGCCCTTGCAGGAACTCCATATCAGGCAAACCAATCAAGTCGGATGATGGCGCTTTTCTTCGCAAAATCTGCCGCCCACGTTCGACCTGCAATGGATCGATATCGGCCAGAGAACTCCCTACGGCAGGCTCACCACTCCAATCCAAAGCGGCACTGCCGACCTGCGCACGCAAAAAGCTGGTGCGATCTAGAGGGACACAATTCTTATCTACCCGCTGCTTAAACAAACCGGCCGAGGTGCCGTAAGGCTTACTAACGCCAGGCTGGACACGGATGACCAATAACTGCCCGCTGCCTTCCGGCACGTTCAGCACCTCGACCTCAGCATCAATGCTGGGTTGTGTGTTTCTGAAGATATCCCGGCGAAACATGACAGGATCATGCCCATCGATGCCATGTATTGCTTGTGCGCGACCAACAACCTTGTCATCCACACCGAAAACCAGCACGCCACCAGAAGCATTCGCAAAGCAGCAGGCGTATTCGCAAGCGACTTTCAAGTGGTCTGTCCCGGAACTGG